>NZ_WJYH01000023.1:0-70258 GCF_009668065.1 Acinetobacter sp. RIT698 | reverse complement strand
TAAACATATGTACCTAAAAATTAAATGCCTCTCTCTAAGTTGCAAGGGTTAAAGGCTTTTTACTAAAACAAGAATTTATTTGCCAAACTTTCTCAATTTTATCATTCGAAATATGGCTCAACTATTTTCTTTTTTATAAAACAAACAACAAGATAATTATGGAGTATAACCATGAATCATAAGATTTTTTTATCTCAACTTTCTCAAGATGAGATATTGAAATTGTCTACTGACGAAATTCAACAGCGTATATTGGCTGAACAAGAATTTATAAATAAACAACCTCATAAGAATTTTTTAGCAGCAACACATGGCTCCAAAACTAAAAATGGTGGGTTAGTTAAAGCAAGCATTAATCAACGAGTGAAAGCAGAAGACCACCTTATTGCCGCAGTAGGGGATGAAGCCATTTATCAAGATGGTTCACGCTCTAAAATCATTTCAGGCGCTGGTGAGGAAGGGAAAATCGAAGGTTTTGAGGTAGCGTTTGTTGGAAGCCGTTTGGAAAATGGTGATGAAATTATCGAAAGTCTACAATCAAGTTTTGTATTCCGTTTATATGCGGATAGAGCAATTCCTGAAGGATTTTTAAATCATGATTAATTTCTAAAGGGGAAAATCATGGCTAAAGGTTTTGCGATAGATCACTCTATGACTGATCATGGTGGAATTATTAGGGCAACTCAAATGAGCGCTTCTCAAATGGGGAGCTTGTTTTTAGTTGCTGGTGATGGGCATTTTTGTCCTAAATGTAAGTGTTGGTCGAAAATTATTAAAAGTCACGATCATATTATTTTTGATGGTAAAGCTGTTGCTTATGTTGGTGATCAACTCACTTGTGGGGCAAAAATTTTACCAAAGCAGGATCATGTTGTGGGGGATAGTCAGGGTTCTAGTTTACGTTCCCTTGCTTCTAATTTTCAGCATACTAACTCTCAACAAAATTTAACTAATAACTTAGTAGTTGGTAGTTATAACATGATCTTTCTTCTTAAAGATGGTCAAAATAAACCTCTAACTAAAATGCCTTACACATATGAAGTTGATGGTATATCTAAAATAGGGACGACTGATGATAAGGGATGCACAGATCCCATACAAACTAATGGTGAAAAAGTTATTAAGGTCTATATTGGCAATAATTTAAATAATGCAAATGATCACGGTAAGGTATTAATTGCAACGGCTAAAAGCAACTTAACATCGAATGCAATAACTGAAGGAAAAACAAATAGATTAAAAAAGCCTTGGAAGATATCAGACACATTACGACAAGCTATGATTAAAGCTGAAGGGGCTATACCAAGAGAATATCCCTCTCCTGAAGGTGGGAATAATACAATTGGAATTGGGCATAAAATTAAAGACTCAGAAATAAAAAGTGGTCGATTTAAAGCTGGTGGTGAATACCCACAACCACTATCAATGGAACAGATGCTTAAACTGAAAGATGAAGATGTTGGTCTAAATGGTGGCAACACTCTCAACCAGATAGTCAATGTTCCTCTGCATCAATATGAAATGGATGCAATTATTGACCTCTGTTTTAATGGAGGAAAAGGTGCATTGTCTGGCACAGCATCAACTTTATACGATGAAAATGGTAATAAACAGCCTGCTGGCACAAATAAGGTTGCATTAGTTGATTTACTAAATAGTGGAAAATATAGTGAAGTACCTAAATATTTAAGAAACCATTTCAATACATCAAACAGGATGTGGTCTCGAGGAGTTCAAAATCGTAGAAATATGGACGCTAGAATGTTTGTAAATGCACAGAATGGCTACATCATGCTCAATGATGCACCAAAAAAGAAATAATTCAGACCTACTTTTTGCGGAAATTTATATGCGTAAAATTAAATTAATTTTTCTATGTATAGCATGCTATTTTACGGCACTTCATGTCTATGCAGAAGAATTACAATACATTAGTGATGGACGAATCCATTATTATTGCAATGATAAAAAATCAAATTTCTATTTTTCTGCTGAACAACAAGGATCATTTTTAAAAGATTTTAAAGAATATAATATTGATGTGGATTCATTATTGATTAGTAAAGAAGATTCCGAGGGAAACATTACACGATTAGGAAGCAAAAAATCTATACACCAATGTGGGGCTATAAAATTAGTTGTTGAAAGTGGCTTCTATAATGCCAATACTCAGGGAATGTTAGGCTTACTAGATTATCCTCTTATGTCTATTTCTATCAATGGCAAAAGAGTATTTGATAAAAATCCTTTAAATTTATGTGCCTCCAGTGGTTCACGCGCGATATGTCCAACTGATTTTTCTGTGCAATCCATTGAGATAATCAAAGTTTCCCGTGATTTATATCAAGTAACATTAACAAAAGCCTTACCTGTGAATAATGGTGATAGTTTTAAGTTAAAAAAAGAAATTCTAAAGTTAAAAGCCAAATAAGATCTTCACTCAATTATCTTATATTCCAAAATCCATGCCTTAATCTTGATTAAGTGGGTTTTATATATGCAAAATAACAGTTTATCCAACTGGTTTATTTAAATAATTTCCACTGAAAAATAGCCCAACCAATAAGGTCTATGTAAGTAACATTATCACAATAAATGCAATATAAAGCATTGATAAAAATAAAATATTACGATTCCATGCCATTCCTAAATTACGGTAATGTAGATCTGCATTTTCCTCAGTATTTGAACTAAGGTATGCGAGAGAAAGCCCGATTAAACTAATACAGGTACAGAGAAAAGCAGCACTTACAAACAAAAGTTCATATAGCGGTCTTTCACAAATATTAGTAAATTTACAAGACTGGCTTGCTATATAAATAGAATAAAAAATGCTTGCCGCAATAATGAAAATATTGAGTATTGCGCAATAGTAAGATGAACGACTAAGTTTTGATGATTCTCTATTGATTTGTTCTGGCTCTTTCATTTTTTTAAGAAGTTTAGATGAGGCTTAGCTATTTTATTACATTTTTAAAGAAAGCGTTCTTTCATAGGCAAGATATTATTTAAAAACCAACATACTAGGCGTTATGTAAAATTAAACTAGCTTGATGAGCAGTTGAACCATATCCACCTCCAAAACTTTCCAATCCTTAAACTCAGGTTCGATCAACAATGTCTGCGAGACAAAACCATAGCAAATTCGTTGTACATTTAGACTCATCTGTTTGAGTTGTTCATGATCCTGAATAAAAGGTTTCAGCATGTTTTGCCACATTTCTACCATCATGGCATAACTTTTTTGATATGTTTCAATACTGGAAATCTGTCGTTCTAACAAGAAAGATTGGGCCCATAAAAATTGTTGTGCTTGAATTTGCTCAAGTTGAAAATGAATGATTTGCTGTAAATAGCTTTGAAAATCTGATTTTGTGGATAAGTCATACACGCTTTGTGCATAACTTTTTAAGACTTCTGCATTGCTTTTTACATGTTGGTGAATGGTTAAAGCAATCAAATCTTCCTTTTTAGAAAAATACTCATAGAACGTCCCTAAACCCACACCAGCAAGATCGGTAATTTCACGAATAGTAATTCTATTGGCTGGATGTTCATGTAAAAGCCGAACAAAACTTTCCATCAGCGCTTCTTGCGTGATACGTGCCCTTGATTGGCGGGGTTTACGACGCACATTGATTGCAGGTAAAGCCATAAAAATAATCCGAACATCCTTGAAGGTATTTTCTTCTATACTGAATGCAATTGGTTAAAACAACAAGACAGGAATTCAGGATGAACACAGCAGAGAATTGGCAAACACATGAAATCAGCAATCAGTTTGACGAACTGCAAAATTATAATTTATTGACTACAGATCAAGTTTTACAAGAAATTTTGCAACGTTATGGCAGTCAGGATCAGCAACGCCTAACTGAGTTTTCAAAGATTGCGGGTTCTACTGAATATTATGAATATGCCGATTTGGCCAATCGACATACTCCTGAATTACATAGTTTTGATGCTCGTGGTCGCCGTAAAGATTTTTTAGAGTTTCATCCTGCATGGCATAAATGGATGCGGCTAAATCGACAATTTGACACACATGCACATCCATTTAATCATCCACAATCAAGTTCAAAATGGGTCGATTGGGCGGCTCGCTTTTTCCTGAGTGGACAAGTCGAGTGTGGCAATCTATGCCCTAATTCTATGACGCTAGGCAGTATTTCCTTAATTCAAAATGAACCTGAATTGTGGGCAAAAGTTGGTGAAAAGCTCTTATCGACTGAATATGATGAGCGTGACATTCCGATTTCTCAGAAAAAATCAATTTGGCTGGGTATGGGGATGACGGAAAAGCAGGGTGGGTCAGATGTGCGCGCCAATGAAACACGGGCTGTTCCTGTAGCTGAGTCAGGACGTGGGCAAGCATATTTACTGACAGGGCATAAATGGTTCTTTTCCGCCCCGATGTGTGATGCACATTTAGTCGTGGCAAAAACTGAACAAGATGGATTGGCCTGCTTTTTTGTACCGCGTTGGCTGGAAGATGGGACAAAGAATCCAGTTCAAGTGCAGCGACTCAAAGATAAAGTGGGTAATCGCAGTAATTCAAGCTCAGAAGTTGAATTTAAAAATGCTTGGGGCATTATGATCGGTGAAGCTGGGCGCGGGATTCCCACGATTATTGAAATGGCAAACTATACACGTTTGACCTGTTCAGTCGGTTCAAGTGCGATGTTACGTCAGGCTTTGGTGCAATGTATTGCCTATACCCGTCAGCGTAAGGCCTTTGGTAAACATTTGGCGGAACAACCGTTGATGCAAGCGGTATTGGCGGATTTAGCCTTGGAAACAGAAGCAGCCATGCAATTGAGTTTTCATCTTGCGCATTGCTATGAGAGTGATGATGAATTATCTCTGGCATGGAGACGAATCATGACACCAGCAGCAAAGTTCTGGGTGTGTAAGCGTACTGTGGAGTTGACGGGTGAGATGATGGAAGTCTTCGGTGGCAATGGTTATGTCGATACAGGAATCATGGCACGTATTTTTAAAGAAGCCCCTGTAAATACTATTTGGGAAGGTTCTGGTAATGTGATGTGTTTGGATGTATTACGTGCAATCCAACGTGACCGTGAATCAATTGAAGTCTTATTTAAATCATTTGCACAAGTTGCAGCTCAAGATTCAATTTTACAAGATGAATTACAAGCTTTATTTAAATTATTTAGTGGCTTACAAACAGATGAATTGCAATTTATGGCACGTAGCTTAGTCAGTCGCTTGGTCGTCTTGGCACAAGCTATCTTACTGAAACAACATGCACCAGATTTTGTTGCGGATGCTTTTATTGCAACACGTTATAGTGCGTTTTATGGACGCGTGGTCGGAATGTTAGATGCACAAACTGTGGATGTAAAACGTTTGTTAGATAGAGCTTTAGCTTAATCCCTTCGAAAACGTAAAAAGCGGCATTATATAAATAATGCCGCTTTTTTAAGCCACTTTTATCAAAGTTCAAGCTTGGGATGTGTAATCGAAATTACTTTTGTTTTTTAAGCTTTTTTTTGAGCTTTTTCAATTTACCTTCGTGTTTGGAGATTTTTTCCAAACGTGCTTTGATTTTCTGCTTTAAAGATTTAACTTGCTTAGACATCATGTTACTCCTTAGTTTGAGTATCCGTTGGCTGATGTTTTTTGATAAAACTACGGATAAATTTTCTTAACTCACGTGCTGCACTGGTATCCATCGTTTCACAGAGTTGTAAAAACTGGTCACGCTCAGCACTGTTAATGCGAATTAAGAGTTGCCCATCTTTTTTATTCACCTTTGTCTTTTTGGGTAATTCAGCCATGACGTATTTATCCCCAAAGGTGATAATCAAAAATGTATATACAATATATATGCATTTTTAAAATTCGGCAAATTTATATTGTTGAAAATATTTAATATTTTTTTATTTTATTGAAAGTTGTTGTAATTTAACTTTTATTTCAGCAAATAAGTTGTTGTTATCGCAGTTTTTATCTTTTAATAAAAATTTGTTTGTGAATGGAAGAATCAACAGTAGATTACAAGCGGATGCATTGCAATTTATGGTACGTCGCTTAGTCCGTCACTAGGTCATCTTGGCAGAGATTATTTTACTGAAATAACATGCACCTGATTTTGTTGCGGATGTTTTTATTAAAACATCTTATAGTGTGTTTTATGGACGAGTGGCTGGAATGATATATGTGCAAGCTGTGGATGTAAAACGATTGCTAGATAGAGTTTTACTGAGTACATCGTGTATGTAGTGAATAAGCTATTTTTAAAAGAAAACCCATTTATTTATAATGGGTTTTCTTTGTTCATTGAACTCAGCATTTCACAGAATTAATTAGATTTAATCAGCTCAACTCTACGATTTAAAGCTTTACCGTCTTCAGTTGAATTATCCGCAATAGGGTGTGTATCTCCCAAGCCTTTGGCTGTTAAACGGCTTTTTTGAATTCCAGTATTATTGGTTAAAGCCTTAACAACAGCATTTGCACGTTGTTCTGAAAGCGTTTGATTATGTTTGATATCACCTGAATTATCTGTATGACCATTAATACTCAATTTGAGTTCAGGATTGTTTTTTAGCAGTTGTATGACTTGTTCAATTTGGGCGTGAGAGTCAGGCAAAATATTCGCTTGATCCGTGGCAAAGTTAACCTCAATATTGACTTTATTGTCCTTATCCAAAGCTGTTTTGAGTTGGTCTGAACTTAATGCTTTTGCTGTAATTTCAACAGGTTTAGTTTCTGCGACGAATAGGCCAGCATGTCCATTCCCTGTCTGTGTCAATTGGAACCAAATATTTTTATTCGCTTGGCGTATCACAAAGGTCTGTGTCGGGTTATTAAAAACATCTCCCAATCCTGCAACATAATCGACTTGGAATTTTTGTGGGATCTTTTCTAATTCTTGTTGAGGAATTTTACTCTGTGTAATTTGTTTGCCACCCAATTGCTGGATTACATTTTCCAAATTACGTTGCAATTCTAAAAAATTTCCTTCTTTATAATTTTCATTTTGTTGAATGGCTGCACTATACAATTGACCTTCAACATTTTCGATATGTTGACCTGTCCAAAATGGTATTTTCTCAAAATTTACGGTTGTTGCTTCGTGAAACTGATAGCCATTTGGCAAAGAAATATATGGAAACTGACCGAGTGTAATATTTGAAATTGGAATCTTGGAGAGATCAAAAGTGTTCTCTGTAGATTCAGTTTTCACAGTTTCAGATGGTACAGAACTCGCACTTGATTCAGTTGTTATGACTTCCGCTTTCTCTGGTTTACTACATGCGATTAAACCAAGTGTAGGAATAACCAATAATAGTAGAAAACTCGATAATTTCTTTTGATTGAACACATGATCCTCCAGTTCTAATTCATTACCCTATATTTTATTGAGCATATTTATATTCAAATTTCTTTAAATACTATAGATAACAATACTCATGAATTACATGAAGTTTTCAATCTGATTTGTAAAATTTTAATTAAATTAAAGATGATCTTCTGATGATTAAAATCAATTTGAGATAAATCTGAAAATTTGCCTTGATGTAATAGGTAAAAAGAGTGCAATAGAAAATAGTCACAAACTTGATCAATACAAATACTTGTATTCTACACAAAAAAGCGTAATATCAGATTCCCACTGATCAAGTGGTATACAGCAAAATAGGTAAAGAAAATGGCAAAGAAAAAAGCAATGCCAGAGGTTGTGATTCACAACTTTGTGGCCAAACACATGCATGAAGTCAACAAAAGCCAAGTGTTTGTAGATCGTAAAAAGAATGCAAAACGTGGTTATGATAAACACAAAAAAGGTCGATATTCTGATGATTATCGGCCTTTTTTGTGGACTACAATTTTTGCTTAAATAATTATAAAAATCTAATAAAAATAAATAATTAAATATTGACTAGACGATTCGATTTCACCATATCAGCCAAACCATGATGTTTAAAGTAATACTCCATCCAGCTCTTGACCATGAGTGGGTTATTCATCGCAATCACTTCTTCTAATAGCTTTTGTGCATCTGTCATTGATACATGACAAATTGCTTTACGCACTCGCAGAATATTACTTGAACTCATCGATAATGTATTGAATCCCATTGCCATAAGTAAGATAGCTGAGAGTGGGTCGCCTGCCATTTCTCCACAAATACTGATCGGTTTTTCATACTTATGACATTCTTGAACCAAACGTGTTAAAGCGCGAAGTACAGAAGGGTGGAAGTGTGAATAAACACTGGATACACGTGGATTATTACGATCAACTGCCAATAAATATTGAATCAAGTCATTTGAACCGACTGAGAAGAAATCGACCAATTCAGCAAATTCACCAATTTGTAAAAGTACACTCGGTACTTCAACCATAATTCCGATTTTTGGTTTGGCGAAGTTAACTTGCTCTTCTTCCTGAACCGCAATCCAGTCACGTTCCAGTAAGTAAAGTGCTTCTTCTACTTCACTGACACTGGTGACCATTGGCAATAAAATATGCAGATTGTTTAACCCGATACTGGCTTTTAACATTGCTCGAATTTGTGAAGAAAAAATTTCAGGGTGATCGAGAGTAAAACGAATGCCACGCCATCCTAAAGCTGAGTTTTCTTCTTCAATTTGGAAATATGGCAGGTCTTTATCCGCACCAATATCAAGTGTACGCATCACCACAGGTTTGTTGGCAAAGTGACTCAGCTGTTGACGATAAATCGCACGCTGTTCTTCTTCGCCCGGGAAACGTTCACGCAGCATAAATGGAATTTCAGAACGATAAAGTCCTACACCTTTTGCACCACGTTGAACTCCACGTACCACATCAATCATTAGACCGGTATTTACATACAGCTTTACTGCAACACCATCAGGGGTAATGGCATCTTTGGTTTCGTATTGCTTTAAATCTTTGGCAATTTGTTCTTCTTCTTTTTGGATCTCTTTATAACGTGTACGTAAACGACGTGGTGGATTGACAAAAACCCGACCTTGATAAGCATCGACAATCATTTCAACGTCATCGAGTGTATTTACCGGCAGCTCAGTAACACCCACCACAGTTGGAATACCGAGTGCACGGGCGACAATCACCATGTGGGAGTTGGCAGCCCCTTCAGAGGTTACAATCGCGGCGATTTTATCTACAGGAAGCTCAACCAAAGCAGCCGTACTAATCTCATCTCCAATTAAAATACTTTCAGAGGTGATCTCTTTATGGCTGGTATCACCTTCTTGTAATGCTGCTAGGATTCGGCGTCCAAGGTCTTTTAAATCAGATACGCGCTCACGTAAATAGTCATCTTCCATTTGTGCAAAAAGCGCAACATGGCGTTCAATCACATTTTTAACTGCACCTTGCGCCCAGCTTCCATCTCGAATAATTTCTTTAATTTCAGCAGGTAGGGCATTTTCATCTAACATACGTAAGAACACGCTAAATAAAGCACGTTCCTCCGCCATGAGTGAATCTTGCATTTTGTCATCAAGCGATTGAATTTCATTGCGTACAGACGCAATGGCTTGATCTAAAAGCTTAAGTTCTTCACTGATATCATCCGCATCACGGTCTGGGACTGAAGCTAAATCTGCAGGAGGGTAAAGGATGATGGCACGACCAAGTGCAATACCGCCGGCACCAGATGAACCTTGGAAGGTCTTGTAGTTAGATGAATTGCTGGGTTTACGGAAAACATCAATATTACCCACTGCATGTGCATGAGCAATTACCCCAGAGAGTTGTGCACACAAGGTCACCAGAAATGATTCTGCTGCCTCGCTAAAATCTTGAGGTTCGGTGTTTTGAACCACCATCACGCCCATCACTTTGCGGCGATACATGACTGGAACACCAAGGAACGAGTTATAGATCTCTTCCCCTGTTTCAGGGAAGTAGGCAAACCGTTCATGTTTAAACGCATTGTCTAAGTTGACAATCTCTTCACGTTGCCCCACTAAACCAACCAAACCCTCGCCAAGTTGTAAGGAAACTGTCCCTACAGATTCTTGGTTTAAGCCTTTGGTTGCCATGAGTACATAACGTTGGTTACGTTCATCTAAAAGGTAAATAGAGCAAACATCAACATGCATGGCTTCGGAAACTTGATTGACCATGATTTCCAAAGAATCATGCAAACTGACTGACGCATTGATCTCTTGTACAATACGTCTTAATGTGTCCAGTTGCATGTTCGACATGGATGTATGCTCCTAATTTAAGCTATGTTTTAAAGCGACTTCATCAGTATTATTTATAACAGTACTACCTTGAAAAATCATTCATATTTTGAAGAAATTTCAGCTGTATATTGCGGCATTCGCATACATAACTCCATCATCGCTTTACGATAAACATCTCGTTTAAAATTCACCACTTGTCCAAGCGGGTACCAGTAACTAACCCATTGCCATTGATCAAACTCCGGCGGGTCAGAGAGATTCAACTGAATATGTTTCGTTGAAGCTGTGAGTTTCAGTAAAAACCATTTTTGCTTTTGTCCAATACAAATCGGATCGGAATCCGAGCGAATGTATCGAAGCGGCAAACGATAATGCAACCAGTCATCTGTCTGGGCAATAATTTGGACATGTTCGGGTAGGAGCCCAACTTCTTCTCGTAGTTCTCTAAATAGAGCTTGCTCAGGAGTCTCTCCAAACTGGATGCCTCCTTGAGGAAATTGCCAAGCATTGTGTCCAATGCGTTTTGCCCATAAAACTTGTCCAATATCGTTTGCCAAAATGATCCCGACGTTGGGTCGGAAACCTTCTGAGTCGATCATTTGGCTACCTAAAATTTGTTAATTTCATTTGACTTTATATATGGGGACATACACTCTTTTGTCCAACTCGATAAAGTCAAAGTAATAATGTTTTAAAATTGCTATGATCTTAACGAATTTCTATCGACTAGCGGTGATAGATTTACAATTTTTTTCTTAAATTTCAGTTTAAACGAGTATTTTCATGGAATTGGCGCTGTTTGACTTAGATCACACCTTATTAAATACAGATTCTGACCATTCTTGGGGAGAGTTCTTAGTCAATGAAGGCTTGGTCGATCCAGTCCGACATCGTGCGATGAATGATCAGTTTTATGAAGACTATAAAGCAGGCAAGCTTGATCCAATTGCTTATAATGAATTTGTCTTTGAGTTTCTTACTCAACACGATAATGATTATTTAACTGAGTTACATCAGTTATTTATGCAAAAAGTGATTCGTCCACAAATGCGTCCAGCTGGTTTTGCCGCGATTCAAAAACATAAAGATTTAGGGCATGCGTTGGTTGGTATTACGGCAACCTCGGATTTTATTACTGCACCTATTTTCCGTGAATTTGGTATCAGCGAAATTATTGCGACCAATGCTGAAATAAAAGATGGGAAGTACACCGGGAAAGTGACCAATATTCCATGTTACCAAAAAGGTAAATTGGCACGTTTGGATCAATGGCTTGATGGTCGTACTGTCACTGAATCATGGGCTTATTCAGATTCTATTAATGACCGTTTTTTATTGGAATATGCTGACCATGCGATTGCGGTAAATCCTGATGATCGTCTTGAGCATCTGGCAAAAGAACAGGGTTGGGATATCCAAGATTGGTCGATTTGAGCTGGGCTGATTATTGTGATTTAAAGCAGTGTTGATCACTGCTTTTTTATGGCTTGATTGGTTTGTCAAGAATAAGAAGTTTTGTAAATATTTTTATAAATGAAGATTTTGTACTTCATTTATAGTGTAAAAATGCTATGTTGATTTGAGCACTTTTAAAACTGACGGAGATTATATAATGAGCCAGACACGTCCAAGAATGACCAATTTATTTGAACAACTCGGCTTGGATTCTAGCGAAGAAGCGATTCAAAGTTTTATTGAAAAGCACCAGTTGGATGCAGATACTCTAATTACAGATGCATCTTATTGGAGTGAGGGACAACGTCAGTTTCTTGCTGAAAAAATTAAATCTGATGGTGAATGGGCATTAGTGGTTGATCAGTTAAACGAGTCTCTACATGAAGACTCGGTAAAGTAAAAAATTGTGCAATGAAGATTTTATAAAGGAATGAAGGGAAAGATAAGTACGATCATCCCTGTGTAACATGTAAAACCCTTATCTTGAGTAACAAGATAAGGGTTTTTTACTGTAGGTATTATTTCATCATCTCAATCAATTCCTGTACAGCTCTAGACTGGGTACGTCCAGGATGCCAAACCATACCCAATTGGCGGTTCATTTCGAAACGAATATCAAGTTGTTGTAAGTCTTGATTTAACAAGGTTTTAGGTAAAACAGACCAGCCTAAACCAATGGAAACCAACATCCGAATAGATTCAAGCGGATTATTGCTCATGGTAATTTTTGGCTTTAAACCTTTCTTTTCAAACTCTGCCAAGGTAATTTGACTGGTATAAGTCTGTGCTGCTGGCAATAAGCTTGGGTATTCGATCAGATCTTCAAGTTTAAGGTTCTTTTTTTGTGCCAAAGGATGAAAGGGTGCAACCACGAATACCAAAGAATCATTCCAAATCGTGATATAACGCAAACGCTCATCACCTTGTGGCGGAAGAGTTAAAAATGCCAGTTCTAAATCCCCAGCAAGCACTTGTTCATGCGCTTGTTCAGAGTCCACAAAATGTACATCTAGTTTGACTTCAGGAAAGTGCTGTACATATTTTTTTAAATGCTGTGGTAAATGGTGTAGGCCAATATGGTGACTGGTGCCAATCTTGAGTTTTCCTCGAACTTCACCTTGCTCATGACTCAGGGTATGGTGAATATCTCCCAATTCATTTAACCAGTTTTTTACTTTAGGTAATAATGAATGCGCTGCATGTGTGGCTTGAACACCACGACCTGCAGACTCAAAAAGTTTGACGCCGAAATATTCTTCTAAGCTATGTATGCGTTTGGTGACAGCTGGCTGAGTAATAAACAGATGTTCTGCTGCCATAGAAATCGAACCAGTTTCCATAACTTTGACAAAGGCTTCAAAAGCAGCGAGATTCATAATATTTCCATCCATAAAGAATTTTTATGCGTAATTCATTATTTAGAAAATTTAAGAATTAATCAAAGTAATTTTCAAATTTTTTTATTTTTAGCAAAGTGATTGGTTCTATTCGTGCTTTGGAAAAATTTTAATACAACTTTTTACTATACAATTTAAGCAAAGCTCATTTATAGTCAGCGCATAAAAACAACAAAAGGAAAGCTATTTGAATCAATCAACAGACACCACTATTCACTATTTTCAACAACATACTAGAAATACCTTCTCTAAAACTTGGCTTCGATTTTTTACCACGATATTGATATTTTCTGCTTTAGGTTTAATCTTTGTATATTTTTTTAATATCTATTTCCCCAGCATTATCATCGCTATTCTCAGTATAATTTGGTTGAAGCTTCGGTTAAATCGCTTAAGAAAAATGCAAGATTTGCAGAGTTTTAAATTTCCAAATCGTATTTGGCTTGCTTTTAAACAAAGACATCCAAATATCAGACAATCTTCTTATCCATTGATTGAAGAAGGTTTTAAAGACTATTTAGCAATTCATTTATGGCGTAGGGGAGCTTATGCAATGCCTTCACACTCAGTAGACGCGTTATGGCATATATTGATTGAAGAATTTGATGACTTTTATCAGTCCATGAGCCAACGTTTTTTAGGCTATGAATTGATTCATAAACCACATGATTTACAAGCAACTGAATCACAGCGAGCTGCTCAAAGACAGCAATTGCTCAATACTTGGCAGGGGGCATGTGCTTTACATGGATTGAATCCACAAAACACGCAGGTCTTACCGCGAATTTTTCAGGTTGATGCCCATGTTCGATGGGAGCGGGGGGTAATTTTTAGCTTACCGTTTATGATGACAATGTATAGCCAAATGATGAGTTCAACTTCAGATCTTCCACAGGCTTCTGCAACATCATCATGTTCTTCTAGCTCATGTTCAGGATCAAGTTCATCCAGTGATTCGAGCCATTCACATAGTACAAGTTCTGATTCATCTTCTTCTTGTAGTAGTTGTAGCAGCTGTGGAGGAGGCGGTGGTGATTAGCACCTCCAGCCACAGAAAATACATCTGATTTAGACTTTAATTTCAGTACTTTCTGCTGCCTTTTGGTCTCGTTTATTCCAGGCCTTTTCATGGAAAAAGAATGCAAATGCTTGTACAGTTGGTTCAAGTAAACTTAATGTCACGGCCATCCAAAAATTACCAGTCACGGCATAAGCAACTAACATCGCTACTGTGATATGCATGATGTAATAACTTAAGGTTTTTTTGAAAACACGTTGATTGCTTTGTAGGAAATTTTGGATACTCGCCATGAGGATCACCACTTATTTAATTCAATAGTTAAATAATAATCATTATCAATTGCAATGTAAAAAGGTTTTTTTGATTAATGTTGATTGGATAAAGCGATATTTTATTCTTGATACCTTGCATCGTGATTGTTGATATAGGATTTATTGACTTCTTTTTAAATAATGGATTTGCTTAATTTATGGTTTAGGACGTACATTTATTTGTCTAAGCTCTATTTTTTCTTGATGATTAAGCCAAGTGCTTTTAAAGTCATTGAAAATATATCATTGATTTAAATACTTTATAAAGGTGATTTAAGGAGCATTTATTTTGATAAGATTAATTCCAAAAAGTTTTTAAATTAATAAAAATGATAAATTAGATTTATGTAAAAACGTGGTTATAATTGAGTGAATGAAAGAATTACCCAGTCCAGTGGAGCATTTCGACATGGCAGGCGAAAACCAAAAAGCAAAAACAGAATCAGTAAAAACTTTGTATGACAAATTGTGGGATGACCATCTTGTAACACAACGTGATGATGGCTCAGCATTACTTTATATCGACCGTCATTTATTGCATGAAGTGACTTCTCCACAAGCATTCGAAGGCCTACAACTTGCTGGGCGTAAACCTTGGCGTTTAAGTGCTAATGTTGCAACACCTGACCATAATGTTCCTACATCAACCAAAGAGCGTTCAGAAGGGATTGCTGGGATTGAAGATGATACTTCTCGTATCCAAGTTCAGACCTTAGACGATAACTGTAAAACCTTTAATGTGGTGCAATTTGACATAAACGATGTGCGTCAAGGTATTGCACATGTCGTTGGGCCAGAACAAGGTTTAACTTTACCGGGTATGACGGTGGTATGTGGTGACTCGCATACAGCGACACATGGCGCATTCGGTTGTTTGGCACACGGGATCGGAACGTCAGAAGTTGAACATGTATTGGCAACACAATGCTTAGTACAGAAGAAAATGAAAAACATGTTGGTGCGTGTTGACGGAACATTAGGTCAAGGCGTTACCCCAAAAGACGTGGTTTTGGCAATTATTGGTAAAATCGGAACGGCTGGCGGTACAGGGCACGCGATTGAATTTGGTGGTCAGGTATTCCGTGATATGTCGATTGAAGGGCGTATGACCGTGTGCAATATGGCAATCGAAGGCGGTGCGCGTGTTGGTATGGTTGCTGTCGATGACAAAACGATTGAATATGTTAAAGATCGTCCTTATGCACCAACAGGCCAACAGTGGGATGCGGCAGTCGCGTATTGGAATACTTTACATTCTGATGAAAATGCACATTTTGATACGATCGTGGTTTTAAATGGTGAAGAAATTGAACCACAAGTGTCTTGGGGCACTTCTCCTGAGATGGTGATTCCTGTCTCTCAAGCAGTTCCAACTTTGGAACAGGCCAAAGATGATGTACAGCGTAATGACTGGACCCGTGCGTATCAATATATGGGTTTAAATGCAGGTCAGGCATTGGCTGATATTCAATTAGACCGCGTATTCATTGGTTCTTGCACCAACTCACGTATTGAAGATATTCGTGCTGCTGCAGAAGTGGCAAAAGGTAAAAAAGTAGCGTCTAGTATTAAACAGGCCATGGTTGTTCCAGGCTCTGGTTTAGTGAAACAACAAGCGGAAGCGGAAGGTTTAGATAAAATTTTGATCGAAGCTGGTTTTGAGTGGCGTGAACCAGGTTGTTCAATGTGTTTGGCGATGAATGCTGATAAGTTACAACCGGGTGAACATTGTGCATCGACTTCAAATCGTAACTTTGAAGGCCGTCAGGGCAATGGTGGACGTACTCACCTTGTCAGTCCAGCAATGGCCGCTGCGGCAGCAATTGCAGGTCACTTTGTTGATGTACGTTCATTCTAATCAGGCTTAAGGAGCAAAGACATGAAAGCTTATACCGTTGAACAGGGTATTGTTGCACCTTTAGACCGTGCCAATGTAGATACCGACTTAATCATTCCAAAACAGTTTTTAAAATCAATTAAACGTACCGGTTTTGGGGATAACTTATTTGATGAATTACGTTATTTAGATGAAGGTTATCCGGGACAGGACAATTCTAAACGTCCGAAGAATCCTGATTTTATTTTGAATCAGCCACGTTACCAAGCGGCATCTGTATTAATTTCTCGTGCCAATTTTGGTTGCGGTTCAAGTCGTGAACATGCGCCTTGGGCATTGGAAGAGTATGGTTTTCGTACTGTGATTGCACCAAGCTACGCAGACATCTTTTTCAATAACAGTTTTAAAAATGGCATGTTGCCAGTGATTTTGCCTGAATCTGTTGTGGATCAATTATTTAAAGAATGTGCTGCTCAGGAAGGCTATCAATTAACCATTGATTTAGAAGCTCAAGAAGTCCGTACACCAAGTGGTGAAGCTTTTAAATTTGAAGTAGATCCATTTCGTAAACACTGTTTATTGAATGGCTTGGATGATATTGGTTTGACTTTACAAGCTGCGGATGAAATTCGTGCTTATGAAGAAAAAACCAAACAATCACGCCCTTGGGTATTTGCTGAAATTCAAGGTTAATTTTCAGCGAACATTTTACACATAGCGTGAATGCCTAACTCTTGCTAACATGCGAGTATAACAAAATGAATGTTGACTCAGTGAAGTGAGGGTTGGGGTTGAGCAATGACTAAGTTTTTGAGTTGCAGTGTTTTAATCGGTTTAACAAGCTTTATGCTTAGTGCATGTCAATCCACTCAAATGGTTGATTTAATGCGTATCAAGCAAGCTGAAAATAAACATGTCAGCCAAAATTCGGTTTCTGTCTATTGTTCAGGTGCAGAGCATTGTGAATTTGCGCGCTTAAATGATGTGATTATCATGGATGAACGTGCACAACGTGCCAATCGTAGCGCCATTCAAAAGGGTTATCTCAAATTAACGGGTGAGCCTTTAGATCAAAATGGTGTTTATTTAACGATTCCACCTCAGCAATATGAGATGGTGATTCGATTCTATCCAATCACTAAACAGCATGCTGAAGTTTTCCATGTTATTCATGATTTTAAAGCAAATCAAAAATACACATTTAAGATGTATCGCTTAAGGTCACAGGGTTCAGGAAGTTTACTGAATGTTTCTTCACCGACACCGTTATGTGTCGATATGATTCAAGAAAAACGGACAATTCGCCGTTTTTGTCGCCCGCATAATGCGGTGACTGGCGTGAGCGAATTTGTTGAACAGAAGATTTAATCTCACATCAGTATAGATACTGAACAATAAATGGAACTACAAATGTCTAAACAAATTTTGATTTTGGCAGGTGATGGTATCGGTCCTGAGATCGTTGCTGCTGCTGAAAAAGTACTGACACGTGTCAATGATAAATTTAATTTAGGTTTAACATGGGAACAGGGTTTGTTAGGGGGTGCAGCAATTGATGCACATGGCGAACCTTATCCAACTGTAACAGCGGAACAAGCGAAAAAAGCAGATGCAATCTTACTGGGTGCTGTAGGCGGTCCAAAATGGGATAATATTGAACGTTCAATTCGTCCAGAACGTGGCTTATTGAAAATTCGTAGTGAATTAAATCTATTTGCTAACTTACGCCCTGCAATCCTTTATCCGCAATTGGCGGATGCATCTAGTCTTAAACCAGAGATAGTTTCGGGTTTAGATATCCTTATTGTTCGCGAATTGACGGGTGGCATCTACTTTGGTCAACCACGTGGTATTCGTGAACTCGAAAATGGTGAGAAGCAAGGTTATAACACTGACGTTTATTCAGAGTCTGAAATTAAACGTATCGCAAAAGTTGCTTTTGAAATGGCAAACTTACGCGGTGGTAAAGTTTGTTCAGTGGATAAAGCCAACGTGCTTGAAGTGACTGAGCTTTGGAAGCAAACAGTGACTGCACTTAAAGAACAACAATATCCAAATATTCAACTTTCACATATGTACGTCGATAATGCAGCAATGCAATTGGTTCGTGCGCCAAAACAGTTTGATGTGATTGTGACAGGGAACTTGTTTGGTGACATTCTTTCCGATGAAGCAGCAATGCTAACCGGCTCTATTGGTATGCTTCCATCTGCCTCTTTAGATGAGAATGGCAAAGGTATGTATGAACCTTGTCATGGTTCTGCTCCTGACATTGCTGGCCAAAACGTTGCTAATCCACTTGCAACCATTCTTTCTGTGGCAATGATGCTACGCTACACCTTCCGTGAAGAAGTGGCTGCAAAAGCCATTGAGGATGCTGTAGGGCAAGTTTTAGACCAAGGTTTGCGTACTGGCGATATTATGTCTGATGGTATGCGTAAAGTTGGTACGGCTGAAATGGGTGAGGCTGTCGTTGCAGCGATTGCTTAAATACCTGTTTTAAATGGTTGGTAATAAAAAACACAGCTTAAGCTGTGTTTTTTATTGTTAAATTTTAGCTTTTGATAAGTTTTGATAAAAGTCTATTCATATTCTCGCCATTATAGTGATGGGTATTAGATTCACTTTAAAACAGCTAACAGGCTCGACCTAAATACTCAACAGATTCAGCAACACCATCTTTTAATTGAAAAGTGACTTTACAATTAAAATTAATGTCATAGCTTGGCGTGCCTGTCGTATCATAACGAATCACTGGCAGACCCATTGCATTAGGGCCTACAGTCGCATTGCCTCCTGCCATGGGGATATTGATTGGTCTAAGGATGGTATAGCTTAAGGTGCTATTACTGGTTTGGATTTTATCGCTTACCTGATACCCCATTGCCTTAAAATTTAAATTGCTTTGAATTTCAGTACTGGTTTTACCAATGAATTGCTGTAAATATTGATCTAAATTTGCTGGTCGGGTGTTTAAGCTTTTACATCCAACAAGTGCAATAGATGCCAATAAAAACATACATACATGTATTTTCATAAGCTTCACCTGATCCATAGTTAACTTAATTTAGAAATGATCTCTATTTAGTATAATAAATATACATGCATATGTATCTAGATCATTTGCTGGGCAAACCAAGTGGTATAGATTTTACTAAAAAGAGTTAAACAGACAGAACTGGTGAAGCTGTGAAAAGATCAGTTGTATTAAAATTTAGAACAAATTAGTGCTATCAACTTTGAAGTAAATGGATTACAAGTGATAAATAGGTATATGAAACAGATTTTAATGTGTCAGATGTATAGTTGCCAGACGATAAAAGATCGTAAGCAGGAGGATAAATCTTGTGGATAATGAAAAAGCCACCTAAAAGTGGCTTTTGCTTACACTAAAACTTAGCGTGCACGATATGTAATACGACCTTTTGTTAAGTCATATGGTGTCATTTCAACTTTTACATTATCGCCTGTTAAAATACGAATATAGTGTTTACGCATTTTACCAGAAATGTGAGCAATCACTTCGTGACCGTTTTCTAAACGCACACGGAACATAGTATTAGGAAGCGTTTCGGTGACAACGCCTTCGAACTCGATAAGTTCCTCTTTATTGGCCATAGCCTACCTGATGATCAAATTGGAAAGGCGCAAATTATAGGCAATTTTTTGCAGAAAGACAAGAATATTCGGCATTACAAGGCGGTAGATGACTTGAAAATAAGCGAACATATTGTTAAACAATTTCTACAAAAAAAAGCGGATAAATATTGTCAGTTTGGTCAATCGACTGTAATCTAAATTAAATGTTTTAAGTATAAATGAATAACATACAAGGAAGGGCACTGCGTGAGTCAGCTAACTGATGCTTCGGTTGTTTTACGATTAGGCTATCAAGCGATCCGTCGTGCAGGATTGCCGACAGAAGAAATATTATCAAAGGCTGGGGTAGCATTGGGTCAGGTCGACCAAAATGCTCGAACACCGTTGAATGCACAATTTGCATTTTGGGTCGCTGCGGAGGAAGTCAGTAATGATCCAGATATTGGTTTACATCTCGGAGAGCACTTGCCACTGTATCGTGGGCAAGTCATCGAACACCTGTTTATTTCAAGTGAAAATTTTGGCGAAGGCTTAAAGCGTGCTTTGGCTTATCAACGTTTAATTAGCGATGCATTTCATGCCAAATTGATCATTGATGATGACGGGCGTTGTTATTTAACCAATGGTGAGCAGCCTTGGGGTGAGAACATCGTCAATCGTCATTTTTCAGAATGTGCTATTTCAGGGATTTTACGCTTCTTTAAATTTATTACTGAAGGACGATTTGAGCCGATTTACATCGATTTTAATTTTGCCAATGGCGCTTCTGATGGTGAGTATTATCGTGTTTATGGTTGTCCTGTCAGTTTAGGGCAAAAAGAGACACGTCTTTATTTTGATCCTTCAATTTTAGAATATCCATTGTGGCAAGCAGAGCCTGAGTTATTGCAATTGCATGAACAACTTGCAATTGAAAAACTGCAAGAGCTTGCACGTTATGATTTGGTGGGTGAAGTACGCCGTGCCATAGGCTCCACTTTGGAAAGTGGTGAAACAACCCTTGAAACTGTTGCTGCACAACTCAGCATTACCCCACGTCGTTTACGTACACAGCTTTCGGAAGCCAATACCAGTTTTCAGCAAATTCTTTCAGATTATCGTTGTCGCTTAGCCAAGAAATTATTGGCCAATACCACTGAAAGTGTTGAACGTATTGTTTATTTGACTGGATTCTCTGAGCCAAGTACTTTTTACCGTGCATTTAAACGCTGGACCAATGAAACGCCTGTGGAATATAGAAAGCGTAAGCAGCGTTAAATTTTTATCTACTCTCAGGAGTGTTCTCGTGAGAGTAGTTTTATGATGATAATTAGTTGCTTCGTGTGATTGAAACTCCACCATCTGCTAAAAGCATACTTCCAGTGATAAAGCTAGCCTCATTACTCGCTAAAAATAAGACTGCTTGTGCAATTTCTTCAGGTTGTGCAAGTCGTTTTAATGCATGTAAATTTTGAACAAAAGCTAAACTTTCTGGTGTGGATGTTGCCTTTTGCCCCATGGGGGTATCTGTTCCACCTGGAAGTAATGCATTTATACGAATACCAAATTTACTGTATTCAGCTGCCATAACTTTTGTTAGACCAATCAAACCCGCTTTACTTGATGCATATGCTGCCATTTGAGGAAATCCAATATGATGACCTACAAATGATGATGTAAAAATAATCGAACCACTTTGTTGTTTGAGCATTACCTTCAATTGTTCCCGTGCAGACTGGAAAGAAGATGTTAAGTTATGTTGAATAACATCATTCCAGTTCTGATCAGTTGTTTCATGTGTCAATTGGTATTCACCAACAATTCCAGCATTATTGAAGGCAATATCTAAACGGTCATAGAGATGAAGCGCTAATGCAATTGCTTTTAGCATAGTCTGAGGATTTAAAATATCGCCAGCAATATAATGTGCGACTTGTCCATTGGCATTCAGTTCATTGCAAAGCTGTTTTAGAATGGTTTCTCTGCGGGCGATCAGAATAACTTTCGCACCTTCTTGCACGAAAAGTTGACTTGTTTTATAACCAATACCAGAACTTGCACCCGTAATAATGGCAACTTTGCCATCTAATCGATTCATGTTTGTATCTCCAACATTTGTGAAGATACTTTGATTTAATCATGATGAGGGAGCAATCTGATTCTTGCTAACTTTAGATGGATTCAATAGGTATTACTCAGGCATATTTAACCAATGTGGCCCTAACGGTGGTTGAGGCAATTCAAATTGTTCTGGGTAATCTGCATGAATAAAATAAAGCCCATCTGGTGGTGCAGTGATTCCTGCCGCTTTACGATCTTGTGCCGCAAAAATTTCATCAATATGATCAACTTCATATAAACCTTGACCAATCTCAAGTAAGCAACCCATGATGTTACGTACCATGTGGTGTAAGAAGCCATCTGCTTGGATATCGAGAACTAGATAGTTGCCATGACGAATTAAGCGACAATGTTTGACATGACGTACAGGCTGATTGGACTGACATGCCGCAGCGCGGAAGCTTTCAAAATTATGCGTACCTTGAAATTTTTGCGCCGCTTCAATCATTTTATCCACATCGAGTGGATAATAGGCATGTGTCACTTGTTTATGTAACAAGGCAGGGCGGTTTGCCGATTGATAGACCACATAACGATAACGACGAGCCTTTGCCTTAAAGCGTGCATGGAAATCGTTATCCATTTCTTTAATCCATTGGATTGAAATGTCTTTGGGCAATTGACTATTTGAACCCATTAACCAACCACGTATAGGGCGAATCGCATTGGTGTCGAAGTGGGCCACCATATTGGTCGCATGGACACCCGCGTCAGTACGACCTGCGCCATGTAAAATAATGGGCTCGTCGGCAATTTTACTGAGCACCTTTTCCATGGTTTCCTGAATACTACGTACGCCAGGCTGTTGAGTTTGCCAACCTTTATATCGCATGCCACAAAACTCAATACCAATTGCAAAACGTTGCATAAATACCTCTATTCAGGATGATCATACCAATGGTCATGCCATTGTTCCGAAGAGGGGTATTGTAAATAAATTTTAACAATTTTGGCATAAAGATCTGCTTGGCTCAGTGCATCACTGACTAAAATTTTTGAATCTTTGATCCATTGGCTAATCGCATAGCGTTGATCCATGCCGCCTAGAGGCACTTGAGTCGATAAAATGATTTGGCAGCCATTTTCCTGCAAGCTTTTAATTTTTTGGATAATGCCCGCATTTACGGCTAAATTACCTACCCCATAAGCTTGAATGATCAAGAAATGCGGAGCATGTTTGGAGAAAATTTCCAGATTACGTTCAAACTGTAATATTTCAGTCGGCACCATCATCCAATTGACGATATTGAGCGATTTGGCTTTTTCGATATGTGAAAGTTGTACCTGAATGACGGAATGATCTACCGCTATTTGTTGTTCGGCTTTGAGTCCTTTAAACGCATCTAAAGCAGTGCTATGAGCTTTTAATGTGGTTCTTGCATGAATCACTTGATGGTAGAAAGCCAAATACACGCCTACAGGAAGTCGAGTGACGGCATCGAGTGCGGTATTTAAATTATCCAGCGCATCGGTGAATTCTCGAGTATTGTCCCCTTGAATATTGAGCAGTGGATATTGGCTTCCAGTAAGGACGACATGACAGGACTCAGCTAAAAAGCGTGATAAGGTCGCCGCAGCATAACTGAGCGTATCTGTACCATGAATAATGACAAAGTGTTGGAAATTTTGGAGTTGTAGGCTTTGTATTTGTTGAATCAGCATAAGCCAGTCAATGGCTGTACATGCACTACTGTCTTTGATACTGGGCGCCTTAAAGCACTCAATTTTAAACTGAGGTGCTAAGACCTTTTTGAGTTGTGGAATAAACTCAGCATCAGGCATCGGCGCTAAAGGCTCGCCAATACAGCCAAAAGTTCCACCCATGTAAATTAAAGCAATTTTTTTGTTCATAATAAAAAAGCAGCCATTCATGACTGCTTTATCTTAAGACGAATAGATTTAAGAAGCTATTTGATTGAGTAAATTTTGTGATTGTTGGCGTTGTTCAGCGGTATACGCTGCTTCATTTTGTGAGAGTAGCTCACGAACGGAAGCATATGCACCCAAATTTAGATATTGTTGAGCAAGGTCTAAATTTAATTGAATTTCATTCACTTGAGCCAGCTCAGGGAATGAATGGAGTAATGGGTCATTTGCATCTATGGCCAGACTGGTTTCAGCTTCACTAGGCGTTTCAAGGCCAAGTGTTGCTGTGCTATGCACTTGCTCAACTGTTTCAGGTTTTGGATCTAGATCAAAACTAAAAGTCGGCTGTGTCTCTGGTTCAGTAGGCGTGAGTTTAAATTCAAAATCACGTACTGGTGTGCTTTCTTCAGTAGCTACTGGTGTAATCGGTTCAGCAAAATCGAGTTTGAATTCTGGTGCGATCTCAACTTCTGCTGCTTTTTCAACTGGAACTGCTGCAGGTTCATTTGCTGTAAACGTGAACTCTAGTGGTTGAACAGTTTCAGTTTTAATTTCTGGGGCAGGAGGAACTACTTCAAAAGAAAGCTCAGGTGTTGTTGTTGGCGCTTTTTCAGGTGCAGGATCTAAATTAAATTCTAACGGCTGAACAGGTTGTTGCGGTGTCTCAACTTTCTGCTCAACAAGCGTTGAATGATCGAATTCTAGCGCATCGACTTGTGCCAGATTTTGCGTTTCGGTTTTAGATACAGCGGGTTGTGAAATTGTTTCTGTATTTCCAATCAAGGCATCAAAGGCAGCTGTATTTTTGCTTTCTGGCACGACAGGGCTTGATGGCTCAAAAGCAATCGATTCAACTGGGTGATCAGCTTGATTGGCTTTTCGTCGTTCTTCGGCTTGAATGACGATTTCGTCTAAGCCCAATGAACGAATATGATTAATCAACTGATTCACTGCAAATTCATCTTTTTGTGCCAGATGCACATCTAAAAGATAAAGATAAAGTTCATGTTGAGCATTGTCTTGGTTTAAAACTTGATTGATTTTTGCTTCAGCAGAAAAATAGTTTTTCTCAGCAATCAGCTTTTCAATATTGCTTTTTAATTCAGGGCTTAATGGTTTTGTTGCTTGTTTAACAATAACTTCATCTTCAACAACAGTGGTCTGTTGTTTTTTTGAGGTACGCGCAGTACGTGCAACATTTTTCTTTGAAGTCTTTTTATTGTTACTTTTTTTGTTATTGGTACTGGCACTCTCTTTATTGGCATCCTCTCGTTTTTTGAGCACGATCGCCACGACCAAGAGTAGAACAAATGGAATCACATACAACAACATTTTATTTCCCCTTCATTGAGCACAATGAATCAATATTTTGAATATCCTAACTATTTGGTTTTTTTGCATTCTGCTGTTGTAATTGCTGTTGCAATTGAGCGAGCTGAGCATTTAATAATTGAATTCGCTGATTCTTTTGTTGTAAACCTGCTGCAAGTTGGTTCACATTCTTCTGTAATTTAACCGTTTTTTCACGAGATGTCATAACTTTTGTAGATAATTCAGTAGTGGTCTGATTCAACTGTGTATTTTGCTTTCCTTGACTCTGAGCAGCGGGTTGATCATTGTCTGCGACTAAACTCATTTCTGCTTGATCTAAGCGATATTTGGCAGAACCCGATTGCTTTTTGGCAATTTCAGGTGCAGCCGTTGCAACTTTATTTTTGCTTTGTGGTATTTGACGATAGCTGGCTGCTAGATTGAGTGCAGCGCCACGACGAATACGGTTTACATCACCTTGAATAAACGCATTGGCATTATTTGCTTTAATTTGTCTCATCACTTCTGGAATGCTTTGATTGGTTTCTGCTGCAATCCGAGATGCAATTTTCCACAGTGATTCATTGGCCTGAACAATATGTTTAGGTTGTTTATCTAATGCTTTATTGGCTTTTTCCTGTTTAAGCACTTTTTGTGACTCTGCTTTCGATTTCTCTACACGAGACTCATTCGATTTTGCTTGCTTGGTCTCAGCTTTGGAATCTTTTGGCTTTTGTGATTCTGCTTTTTGCTCGTCTAATTTAGCGGGTGGGGTCTGAGCTTTTGCAGATTGCACTGGTGCTTTTTCGGCTGGTGGCTGAGGCACTTGTTGTACAGTTACCGCCGTTGTTTGTGGCGTATTCTGAGCACTGCTTTGATGATTGCTTTGAAGATGGTTTGGAGTATTGGTTGTAGCTGCAGGTGGTGTGGTTGTCGCAACTGTAGTTGTTTTTTGTTCTGTTTTGAGTGCTGGTGGTGCAATCACATTAATTGCTAAAGTACCAGCTGAATCCGTTGTCGTCGTTGCTTTGGTCGCCATAGCTGGTGGAGTTACGACTTCTGGCGTTGTCACGTGGTATTGCGTGCTGGTTGGTAAATTTAATGCAATATCTTTTTCGCTGACGATGATTTGAGGTGTCAGAGGCTTTTCTTTGACTAAGGCATTGCTCATTGGAGCAGGGACGTTGCTACGCCCACGAGTCAATGGGGCTTTGACTTGCTGAATATGGGTCGCACTCCCTTCTTTGACTTTTAATAATATATTTAATTCAGATTCAACAATCGGACGAGAAGAGGTAATCACAATCACCCCAGTGCCATCTCCTGAACGACGAGTATAAAAATTTAAATGCCCAGGTGCTTGCGCGGAAATACCAATATTTTGAATATCATCTGCATCGGCTAATCCGACTTCTATTTTTTCATTTGGATTTGCATTACTAAACTTCATTTCAGCATAAAGCAGATCACCAGACCCTGACTGAACTTGGATCGGGTCTATTGTAATCGCACTCACCGCTTGCGACGTCATGATGGCTAAAATGGCAATTTTTAATTTGTTATATACAGTCATCTCTATCCATTGCTCTGACAAAGTTCAAGGCATCCCCATAATACAATATTAGCTGTAGTCTATATGTAAAATATTAACATTAGAGTTACATAAACATAGTTACATAAAAAAGCCGATCAAGATAGATCGGCTTTTTCATTGTTTATGAGTTTTTTGTGACTTTAAGCATTTTTATAGTCGATTAAGATACGTAACATACGACGTAAAGGCTCAGCAGCACCCCAAAGTAATTGGTCACCTACAGTGAATGCGCCTAAATACTCTTTACCCATATTTAATTTACGTAAACGACCTACTGGCACAGATAGAGTTCCTGTTACAGCGACTGGAGTAAGATCCGTCATTGATGCATCACGTGTATTTGGAACCACTTTTGCCCATTGGTTAGACTGACGAATCATGTCTTCAATCTCATCAAGCGGAACATCTTTTTTCAATTTCAATGTTAAGGCTTGAGAGTGACAACGCATTGCACCAATACGTACACAGTGACCATCAATTGGAACAATCTGAGCATTACCTAAGATCTTGTTGGTTTCAACTTGACCTTTCCACTCTTCTTTAGATTGACCGCTTTCAAGTTGCTTATCAATATAAGGGATCAACGAACCTGCTAAAGGCACACCGAAGTTTGCTTTCGGGAAAGCTTCGCCACGTTGTAATTCGGCAATTCGGCTGTCGATGTCTAAAATCGCAGAACGTGGATCATCTAACAAGTCTTGAGTATTGTTATATAAATACCCCATACCTGTGATCAGCTCACGCATGTTTTGCGCGCCAGCACCTGAAGCGGCTTGATACGTCATCGCCGTCATCCATTCCACCAAATTGTGTTGGAACAGTGAACCCATGCCCATCAACATCAAAGAAACCGTACAGTTACCACCAACAAATGTTTTAATACCATTGACCAAACCGTCTTTGATAACATTTAAGTTGACTGGGTCGAGTACAATAATTGCTTCATCATCCATACGTAATGTAGAAGCTGCATCGATCCAATAGCCTTTCCAACCTTCAGCTTTTAGCTGAGGAAAGACTTCTGATGTATAGTCGCCACCTTGACAGGTAATAATGACATCCATTTGCTTCAGACTGGTAATGTCCGTCGCTTCCATAAGTGCTGGAGCAGTTTTACCACCAAAAGCAGGCGATTCACCACCTGCGTTACTGGTAGAGAAATAGAATGGCTCAAAATGAGCAAAATCATTCTCTTCAACCATACGTTGCATAAGGACAGAACCAACCATCCCGCGCCAACCGACCAGACCTACTTTCATGTCACTTTGCCTCGGTGCGTTAAAAAATAAAAGGGGGTTTGAGTGTATCAAAAGAGTGTGTAACTGCAATAGCATACACAATGAAAACACAACTATATTGTGCAATATATCTTGTTTATGATACATGCAAAATTGATATTAATTTATGAATCATTCAAAAATTAAGAATATAAGAGTGACAAAATATGATCTGGATAGAAGTACTTGCGTTGATTGTGATTTGGCTAAGTTTCTGGTCACTGATTCCCCGTGATGAATGGTGGTTTAGAGGTGCTGATTTTCCACGCTTGCAGATATTATTTGTTGGTCTGATTGCCTTGGGATTGATGTTGTTTTGGACAGCGCCGTGGGACTTGGCTCGTGAAGTGATTTTATTTTTATTGATAGCTGCCGTAGCTTTTCAATTAAAGATGGTTTTGCCTTATACCTTCATTTGGAAGAAACAAGTCAAACAGGTGACCAAAGATCAGCTTAATCCTGATCAGCAAATTTCAGTGATTGTGTCGAATGTGCTGACACCGAATGATCAATATCACTTATTGCTTGAGCAAATTGAACAGCACCAGCCAGATATTGTTTTGACACTTGAAACTGATCAAACTTGGCAAAATGAATTGGCTCAAGTTGAAAAAGATTATCCTTATCGTGTGGCTATACCTTTAGACAATCTCTATGGGATGCATTTGTATAGCAAACTCAAGTTGGTCGATACAGAGGTTAAATTTATTCTCAGTGATGAAATTCCGTCTATTCATACCACGGTGATTTTACCATCGGGGCAAGCGGTGCAACTGTATTGTTTACATCCCAAACCACCAAGCCCAACAGAAGCCAAAGACTCGACTTTACGTGATGCTGAATTGCTTATTGTGGGGGATCAGATCAAAGACTTGGATGAGAGCTGTATTGTTATGGGCGATTTAAACGATGTTGCTTGGTCACGCACAACGCGTTTATTTCAGCGTATCAGTGGTTTGCTTGATCCACGTGTGGGGCGCAGATATATCAACACCTTCCATGCTGACTATAAATTTTTAAGATGGTCTTTGGATCATTTATTTCATAGTACCGATTTTGCTTTAGTACATATGCAACGACTGCCTCATGTGGGTTCAGATCATTTTCCGATTTATGTGGTATTACAAACAGGGCGTATTTTTGAGCAAACTCAAGAAGAGTTAGAGCAAACCGATGCAGATGAAAGGGAAGCGCAAGAGGCAATTCAGGAAGGGATTGAAAAAGCAGAGAAAGAGGAGAAGTTGGTGACTGATGAAATTGCACAAAGTTATAAAGCTGGAACCTGATTGTCTGACAAAAAAATTAAAAAATGGCTGATTTTTGTAAGCAATTACTTACATGGATTTAGGCCCTAAGCGGATAGCATGCAAAGCATATTCGTTTTAATCTTTACTTATCGACACAGGGAATGAGAACGGAAAATCTCACTAAGGAAGACGAAGTCGATGGAGCAATCATCAAGGATTTGATGTTGGAATGGATAACCAAGAAAATAAGAATAAGATGTGAAAGCACAACCTCATGAACCCGAGTTTTGCAGGATGCAGAACTCGGGTTATGCTTTATTTATGGTATATAATTTAGAATAGACAAAATTGAAAATAAAAAAGAGTGGCTATGTTTCTCGCAAAAGTTCAAGAATTCGCTTCAAGTCTTAAACATTTTACTGGTTTAAGTAGTGATGCTTTATTTATCTATGCAGGTTTAATCATCTATTTTATTGTTGCTGCAATTCATAAAAGACAACTTAAATCAAATTTTGCGATTATCGCCACAGTGGTGCTTGCCTTTGTAATTGAAATCTTTAATGCACGCGCAGATATTTTTGGTAGAGGCTATTGGCGTATTTGGGAAAGTATCCATAGCATAGTCAATATGATTTTTTGGCCTTATGTGATTTGGGCTATGGCACGTTTTCGGGTATGGAAAGGTTAGTTTTTCTACTTAACCCGCTTATGATCCAAATTATTTTTATTTTCCATAATGTTGATTTAAGGCGTCCATTTCAGCAGAAATTTTTTGTTGAAGCGCCATTGAGCGTTTACCAAGTTGCTTAAATTCATCGCTGGGTGCATTTGCATCAAAATCTGGGGCTGTTGAAAGCGTATACATTTTCTGACTGGTGATTAAATTATCAATCATTTGTGTGCGTAGACTTTGTACTTCACTGCTTTTTAAATTTAATGCCATGATTTGTTGTTGAGTTTTCGCTTGTATATCATTGGCTTTGAGTAAAATATGCTGGCGCTTTTCAGGTTGGGGAGCAGCTGATTGAAGCTCCGCTCTTAATTGAAGTGCTTGCGTATTTGCGTGATTGACGATCTGATTAAGTTGAGCCAAGTCTGTTGTAATCTCTGTTGCGTTGGCTGTACTCAGTTCAGTCGCTTTGCTTTTCCAATTGCCTTGAGTTGTTGCAGTAGACGTAGTTTCTGATGTTTTGTTTTGGGCGATATCTGCTTTTTGCTCTGAACATGCGGTAAACATCAAACTGAAACTGATCAAACATGAAAAAAGAACTTTATTGGTGATATTCATTGTTTTATTTTCCTTAAATTTGAATATATTATTGATAAATCTTAATTCGCTTTGTTTGATCAAGAAAGTGGGCATGTGTAACTAGACGCAGTTCGCCATGAACGATGGTATTTAAACGCGAGATGACCAAAATAAAAAGGAGATATTTTTATATCTCCTGATCGTTAAAACAAAAATACTTAAACTTAATAGATTTTCTCGTAGCCTTTTGGACGTGTTTTAAAGCGACGATGAAACCACATATATTGTGTCGGTGCGATCCGCAGTTGATTTTCAATGATTTTATTGACACGAATCGCATCATCCATTTCATCTTCACTGGGTAATGGATCAACAGCAGGTTCAATAAGTACATGATATTTTGGATCTTTGATATCACCATCACGATAAAAATACAGTGGGATTGCGACAGCTTTTGATATTTTCAATAAACGTCGATGCGCTGTTACTGTTGCAGCGGGCGTACCAAAAAAGGGTGCCATCACCCCTTGTTTTAATCCAAAATCCTGATCTGGACTATACCAAATGGCATCACCTTCTTTCAGATGGCGAATCAATCCACGCATATCATCATGATCAATCTGCGCTTTATAAATCGTTGCACGACAACGATAAATCAGCATATCGAGTAAAGGATTATTCTGTGGGCGATACACGACATCGGGTTCAAAAAATTGTGCACATAAATAACCACCAGCATCAAGCATGGTGCTATGAGTGCCGAGTAGCAGTATACCTTGACCGTTTTGTTTGGCCTGTTGGATATGCTCTAGCCCTTGAATGCTGACACGGTTTTTAAACCATTGTGGTGAATACCATGCATTTAAGGTTTCAAAGACCCCGACCATTTGATCAACAAAGACTTGTCTTGAGTTGTCGATGACTTGTTCAGGCGACCATTCTGGAAAGCAGACTTCTAAATTACGCGTTGTTGTTTCACGACGTGATTTCAGTCGGTCAAAGGCAATATTGCCTAACAGTGTTGCTAAGCGGTACTGAATTGCCCAAGGCAAGATCGCGAGCATCATCAAAAATACAATCGCAATCCAGATTCCCCAATATTTCGGATGTAAAAATGCCCAATAAAATTTTCCAGGCTCGTATTGATGCTTTTTACTCATAGCAGTTTTGTAAATTTTGGGGAAGTTAAAACTGAAAGGAGTGTAGCATGAAGCGGTTTAAAGAAGAAAATTCAAGATGTCATTCACTCTCATTGAGGATAAGCAAGGAAGCATGACGTGAAAATAATTCGGTTAATTCAAGGTGATATTACAGTTCAAAAGGTGGATGCAATTGTAAATGCTGCCAATACCTCGTTACTTGGCGGTGGTGGTGTGGATGGTGCAATTCATCGTAAAGGTGGTTCTGCTATTTTGGAGGATTGTCAAAAGATCCGAGCTCGACAGGGTGGTTGTGCAGTTGGTGAAGCAGTGATTACCACAGCGGGGTTGTTGCCCTGTAATTATGTGATTCATACCGTGGGCCCCACTTGGCAAGATGGACAGCATGCTGAAAATGAACTTCTTGAGAAAGCCTATCTCAATAGCTTAAGACTCGCTGAGCAACATCAGCTAAAAACACTGGCATTTCCGAATATTTCAACAGGGATTTATCGTTTTCCCAAATCAGAAGCAGCATTTATCGCCATAAACAGCGTGACTAAGTTTTTAACCCAGACGACCAATTTAGAGGAAGTCAGTTTCGTGTGTTTTGATTTGGAAAATTTTAAAATTTATCGCCAGCATCTTGCCGAGATTGATCAAAAGCAAGTGCATGTTTTAGGTATATAATCGCAATTATTCACTGACTATTTTAGACAACCTTACGATGAGAGATACCTACTTAGACAGTTGTAAGGCAACACTGATATTTCTTGTGGTTCTCGGGCATTTTCTAGAACGCATGATCGGTTGGAAAGATCCGATTGATCATGCCTTGTTAGGTACGATTTATTTTGTACATATGCCAGCTTTTATCTTTATTTCGGGCATGTTGTTTAAAGACAGTAAATGGTTTAAGAATATTCTATTTTTTGTCGCGCTCTATTTACCCTTTCAAATTCTATTTCCTGCATTTGATGCCATCTGGTCAGGTAAATTTCAGCTCAATTGGAATGTGTTTGAACGACCTTATTGGATCTTATGGTATCTGTTGGGCATGATGGTATGGACAACGCTTACCCATTTTTTGATAAAAACAAAATTTGCACTGCTGATTGCACTGATTCTTGCTTTATGTGTCGGTTTAAGCCCATGGAACAATTACCAATACTCTATCGGAAGAATTTTTAGCTTCTTTCCATTTTTTATTGTGGGTGCACTTTATGGCAAAACCATTGTCGAGAAAATTCAGCAATTTAAATTCACTCAAATTTTAGCTGGATTCATCGTGGTGGGTATTGCAAGCTTGGTGTATTTCACCCAAATCAACCCATTTTGGTTATATGGCAGTTTAAGTTATCAGCAACTTAAGGTAAGTATGTGGGATGGTACGTGGATCAGAATAGGCTGTCTTTTGGTGTCGAGTTTGGGCATTTTCGCGATGTTTGCATGGACAAAATTATTAAATATTGGCTGTGTGCAACTTGGAAAAAACACCTTGGCGGTGTATTTGCTACATGGTTTTGTGGTGATGTTAATTGCACGTTATTGGCAACTGGATTTTCATATTTTTGTGGAAATTGGGATTTGTATTGGTTTATCTGTATTGACCTGCTGGATGTTACAACAGCAATTTTTTGATATTTTATTAAGAAAATTATCTTTATGGTTAATCAAACCTGTTGAAAAATTCGGTTTAAAGTAGCGAATGGATTTGAAGCGATCCAGAGCATTCGCTAAAAATTTAAAAGCTACACTGTTGGTGTAGCTTTTAAGCATGAGGATCATAATTTTATAAAGCGACAGTTTTAAAACAACGTTTTAAAGTGGATTATTTGGTTGCTGCTTTACCCTCTACTTTTTTTGCTGTTGCTGATTTTTGTGCAGCGGCATGGTGTTTTTGGCTATGACCAGCTTTATGTTGTTTTTGCATTTGATGGGTTTTAACCGCTTGAGTCGAATGCTGTGCTGGAGTTGCTGCCATTGCAGAACCTGCGAAAATTGCTGTGGTGAATGCTGCAACAAGTAATGATGTAACTTTTTTCATGATCATATTCTCACTAAATAATTCGAGATCTGAACTAGATTCGATAATCATATCTTGGTGGATTTGTATGGAAACATCATGAAGTGCTTGTAGCGAAATTCAGTATAAATGAAATGATCATGGGTAAGATGAGTGGGGAATGGTAAGTACTTTGATTTTTTAAGTTTTATTTAATTTTAATCAGTAAAGTATTGCCGTCATTTTAACTTGAACTGAGCCATTTAAATAAGTGCGTTTATTTTTAAAAATGAAAGAGTCTGTTATGTATCATTTAAAGTATTATCGAGATAACGAAATTCTGATTACAGACTTAAATTTAGTATTTTGATTTTACTGCTACTCCACTATTGAAATGTCCCTCACATGAATAAGACAATCAGAAGAGCAACCATGAAGGACTTAATTGCAATTACCCAATTGATTGCGCCTTTTATTGATGAATTTGCAATTAATGACAGTGGCCGACAACTGTTTTCCGTAAGTATGATTTAAAATTTGGCTTTGTGGTGAAAGATGAAACCATTGAAAATCATGGGTTGCGTTATGTTCCAATGTCTTTAAATCTGGTTAATACATGAAGCTGAAAATATATGTTGTATATCTATAAGATGATTGATCAATGTTGTTGGTTTCAATGTCGACAAGCTCAATAAAAACTCCGCATATTTGCGGAGTTTTTATTTAAAGATTTTACAAGAACTAACCTTTGGTCATTTCTTCTAATGCATCCCAACGCTCCATTTTTTCAAGCATCAGTTCATCAATCTCGCCAAGTCGTTGTGACGCTTTGGTGGCTGCATCTGCATCAGTCACAAACCAAGAACCATCTGCAAGTTTTGCAGTCAGTTCAGCTTGTTCTTTTTCCAAAGCTTCAATTTCTGAAGGTAACAGTTCTAAAGCGCGTTGATCTTTATAACTCAATTTCACTTTTTTAACGGCTGGTTCAGCAGGTGTCGCAGCAGCTTCCGCTTTAGCAATGGCTTTTTTTACATCACTTTTCTGATCGACAACACGTTGATCTGGACGTTGTTCTAGATAGTCTTGATAGCCACCAATGTATTCATCGATATTGCCTTTACCATCAAATACCCAGGTTGATGTCACAACATTGTCCATAAATGCACGGTCATGGGAGATCAATAACAAAGTCCCTTTATAATCACTCAACATCTCTTCGAGTAATTCTAAAGTCACCATGTCTAAGTCATTGGTTGGCTCATCCATCACAATAAGGTTAGACGGTTTAAGCAATAACTTTGCCAAAAGGATACGGTTACGCTCACCACCTGAAAGTGCTTTTACTGGAGTACGCGCGCGTTCAGGCGAGAATAAAAAGTCTTGTAAATAGCTGTAGATATGACGGCGACCACCATTAACATCGACAAAGTCTGAGCCTTCAGACACGTTGGCCATTACTGATTTTTCAAGATCTAGCGCATTACGTAATTGGTCAAAATAAGCCACTTCAAGCTGTGTACCTGTTTTCACCGAACCGCCATGTTCAAGTTCACCTAAAATGGCTTTAATCAAGGTGGTTTTACCTACACCATTATCACCGACTAAACCAATACGGTCGCCACGCAGTACTAACGCAGAGAAATCTTTAATAATCGGTGCATTATCACCAAAAGCCACACTTAAGTGTTCAATATCAAAGACCAATTTACCTGAACGATTCGCCTCTTGAGTCGCCATGCTCACTTTACCTTGTTGTGAGCGACGTGCTTTAGATTGTTCACGTAAATCTTTTAATGCACGTACACGACCTTCGTTACGGGTACGACGTGCTTTGATCCCTTGACGAATCCAAGTTTCCTCTTCAGCCAAGCGTTTATCAAACAGCGCATTTTGCTTTTCTTCAGCTTCCATTTGCTGTGCTTTTAAGTCGAGATAGCGTGAGTAGTTACCTTCATAACTACGTAAAACACCACGATCCAACTCCACAATACGTGTCGCAATACTGTCAACAAAAGCACGGTCATGGGAAATAAATAACAGGGTGAGATTGTTTTGATCGAGTAAGAATTTCTCTAACCATTCAATACTTTCTACGTCCAAATGGTTGGTTGGTTCGTCAAGTAATAAAACATCAGGTTGCGTCAACAATGCACGTGCTAAAAGTACACGGCGTTTACGTCCACCTGATAAATCAGCTAAATCCGCTTCAGGATCTAAGCCCATTTTGCTTAAGATAGAATTTACTTTGGTTTCTAAGGCCCAACCATCGAGCAAATCCAGCTTATGTTGTAGGTTGCCCATACGATCACAAGCTTCCATATCACCTAATACACAAGCATCGCTGGCTTCATGGTATTCTTTTAGGACGAGCGCGGCTTCTCCTGCACCTTCGGCAACAATATCTGCAACTTTGCCCGAATCCATCGGTACATCCTGAGCAAGCATAGAAATCGTAATACCATTTTGTAATGCAATTTCACCTTGATCAGGCAATAAACTTCCCTCAATCAGTTTGAGTAAAGTAGACTTACCTTCACCGTTACGACCAATCAGACAGACTCGTTCGCCTCGTTCTAAATTGAAGTTTGCGCCATCGAGCAGGGCAGGTCCACCAAACGCAAGTTGGACATCCCTTATAGTAATATAGGCCATACGGTTTCCTAAACATCCCACACTGAGGACTAAAAATGACTAAACATAAAAATATTGATGATCAGGCGTCATTTTCCGCACCCATAGAAGATTTGCAAGTCCGAATTGCATTTTTAGATGATTTAGTCGAACAATTAAATGATCAAGTGGCGCAACAAAGCTTGGAAATCGCTGATTTAAAAAAACAAATGCAGTTAATCTACCAACGTATAGAATCTGCTGATTTGTCAGAAGGTATTGCAGCATTTGACCCAATGACCAATCGTCCTCCGCATTATTGATGCAATGGATGTGAAATATGAGTGGCTGAGGTGTGCTGAATCAGGTGTAAATTCACACATAGCAGTGATATTGGCAAAGGATTTGCATAACGCAAGCGCTAAATTTGTGGGTTAAAATGGATTATGAACTTAAAAAACCTCGAAGCATTTTATTGGGTGGTGACCTTAAACAGTTTTAATAAAGCCGCAACAAAGCTTCAAACGACACAGCCTGCAATTTCTCAAAAAATTACTGCGATTGAAAATGATCTCGGTTTTAAAGTGCTTGATCGCAGTTCTCGTCAAATCAAAGCCACGCATAAGGGTATGACCTTATTTAAATATGCTGAAAAGTTTATGCGACTGGAAACAGACTTGGTGGCTGAACTCACAGAAAGTCAGTATTTAACAGGAACGATTCGTTTAGGGGTTTCCGAAACGATTGTCCATACTTGGCTAGTGGAGTATATGGAGCAAGTCCAGCAAGAGTTTCCCAAAGTTTCCATCGAAATCGTGGTGAATTTAACTCCAGATTTACAAGAAGGTGTACGCATTGGTGATTTGGATATGGCGTTTTTACTGGGGCCAACTTTGCCTTTTGAATGTATAGAACGTTCATTGTGTGATTTTGAATTAAGCTTTCTGGCATCACCTTCATTTAAAGGTGGAATCGGGCAGATGTCATTGCGGACATTGATGTCGCATACCATTTTAACCTATCCAAGAATTACCTATCCTTATAAAGAGCTCAAAGCCAAAATGAAAGAACAGAAGATCGATGAACCGCTATCCATCACAAGTTATTCGTTGGTCACATTATTACGTTTAGCTGAACAAGGTTTAGGGATTGCAGTGGTACCTAAACTAACGGCAATCAAAGAAATTTTAGATGGGCGATTGGAAATTTTGGATACGCCAATCCAATTAAAGACATTCCACTTTACCGCAATCTATACACAAGGCAATAACACCGCATTAAAAGAAAAGTTGACGGATTTAGCGGTTTTAACTTCGGAAAATGCCATGAAAAAGCTGAATAATAAAATTAGATAATGAACAATAAAACGGCATTTTATGCAGCTTTGGTTTTAATTTAAAAATTGCAAAAATATGAAATATTGATAATGAGAACTTATAGAAAGTGATAAATATTCATTATTAAATGATTTTAAAAATAATAAAAATATATAAATTCAATATCTTATGTTTAATGAATTTTGGATAAAGTCTTATTGTGACTGACCTTCGCCTATGCTTTTATTTGAAATACAGATTTGGTTCAGCATAACCAGAAAATCTTAAAAGTTTAAAGGATTAAAGAATCTCGTATTTTAGAAAAATAGATGTTCTTTGTTTCACTTGAAATAGCGTTGATTAAGCTCAAATGGATGAGGAACGCCTACATGTCTTTATTGAAATCTTCTTTTTTGTCTGACCGTCAATGGGCAATTGTTGCATCTATCTTTATGATGGCAACGTCTGCGATGGGGCCAGGTTTTCTAACTCAAACCGCTGTATTTACAGTGAAATTAGGTGCTGCATTTGGCTTTGCAATCCTAGTTTCGATCATTATTGATTATGTTGTTCAGCAAAACATTTGGCGTGTGGTTACCTTAACGCAAATGCGCGCTTCTGATATTGCCAATAAAGCCTTACCGGGGAGTGGTTACTTACTCGCATTTCTGGTCATTTTAGGTGGATTTTTCTTTAGTATCGGTAACATTGCGGGTGCTGCACTGGGCTTAAATGCACTCTTTGGGTTGGATACCAAGGTCGGCGGCGTGCTGAGTGGTGCTTTGGCAATTCTGATTTTTGCTTCCAGAAAAGCCACTCTGGCGATGGACAAGAGCATGATTATTTTGGGGTTGCTCAAAATCGTTTTGATCGTGATCGTTGCATTCATTGTCATGCCACCAGTGGGGCAAGCCGTTCAACAAACTTTTGCACCTGATCAAATTGATTTCGCCATCATTACAACTATTGTTGGCGGTACCGTAGGTGGTTATATCTGCTATGCGGGCGCACATCGTTTATTGGACAAAGGTGCGGTTGGACCAGAGAATATTGATGAAGTGGCCAGAGCCGCAACCAAAGGTATTGTGGTGGTCGGGATCATGCGTTATGTATTGTTCTTGGCATTCTTAGGGGTTGTGGTCAGTGGTGCAAATATTGATTTAGCAAGTCACGATGCCAACCCAGCTGCGCAAGCATTCCAATATGCTGCGGGTACATTTGGTTTTAAACTGTTTGGTTTGATTTTTTGGGCAGCGGGAATCAGTAGCACAATTGGTGCAGCCTATACCTCTGTTTCATTTATGTCCGCATTTAAACAGAACTTAACCACTAAACATACCAACTACCTCACCATTAGCTTTATTTCTTTAGCCCTGTTGCTTTACGTGATTCTAGGTGCAACACCTGCGGGCTTACTGATCTTTGTGGGTGGTTTTAATGGTTTGGTATTACCAATTGGTTTAACGATTTTTGTCTATGTTGCGGCATGTCGTAAAGACATGATGGGTAATTATAATTATCCAAAATGGTTGCTGGTTTTGGGTGTATTAACCTGCTTACTCACATGGTGGATGGGTTATATGTCATTCACGACGGTATTTAATTACCTCACCAAGCTCTAATCAACTTCACACTCAATTGAAAAGGAATGATCACAATGTATGTCGATTTAAATAGTGACTTGGGTGAAAGTTTTGGCTCGTGGAAAATGGGCAATGATGAGCAAATTTTACCTGTTGTCAGTAGCGCCAATATTGCCTGTGGCTTTCATGCAGGTGACCCGTTGGGAATATTGAAGACGCTTCAACAAGCAGTGAAATTAGATGTCACGATTGGTGCGCATGTTTCCTACCCAGATTTGGTTGGTTTTGGTCGCCGTAATATGGATTTGTCTCAAGACGAGCTGATTGCAGATGTGCTCTATCAAATTTCGGCACTTGATGGTTTGGCAAAAGTTGCTGGTTCAAAAGTGCAATATGTCAAGCCGCATGGGGCATTGTATAACACCATTGCCAAAGATTCTGTACAAGCCGAAGCTGTGATTGAAGCTATTAAAATGTATAACCCTGCATTGGTACTGGTTGCTTTGGCTGGGTCAAATTTGGTTGCACAAGCACGTCAGGCAGGTCTAAAAGTGGTTTCAGAAGCCTTTGCTGATCGTGCTTATAACCGCGATGGCTCACTGGTTTCACGCCGTTTGGAAGGTGCTGTTTTGCATGATGCTGAGTTTGTAGCAAAACGTGTGGTTGCGATGTTGAAAAATGGTGGAGTTGAGTCAATTGATGGCGTATTTACCCCAATTCAAGCCGATACGATTTGTTTGCATGGTGATACCGCAGGTGCACTAGAAATGTCCGCAGCGATTAAAGCTGAGCTGTTAACAAACGACATTCAAGTTCGTTCATTTTGTGCATAAAACAATAAGGACAAGACACATGTTTAAAGAGATTAAAGTCGATCCAGCTCAGCTAAAAGCTGCATTGGATGCGCGACAACAAATTCGTGCAGGTTTTGATCAACCTACAGCAGGAATGGCTGCTGGGATGACGCAAGTGAATATGATTTCTGTACCTAAAGACTGGGCATATGATTTCTTGTTGTACGCACAGCGTAATCCGCAAAGCTGTCCTGTATTAGATGTTTTGGAAGAAGGCGTATACCACTCTCGATTGGCTACTGACTCAGACATTCGTACTGATTTTCCACGATATCGTGTTTGGAAAGACGGTGAAATGGTCGATGAGCTCACGGATGCGAGTGAGCTTTATAACGCGCATCCTGATTTAGTGACCTTTTTAATTGGCTGTAGTTTCTCCTTTGAAACAGCTTTGCAAGAAGCGGGGATTGAAGTGCGTCATATCCATGACAAGACCAATGTACCGATGTATTTGAGTAATATCGAATGCCTTTCTGCTGGACGTATTTCAGGAAATATGGTGGTTTCTATGCGCCCCATTCCTGCCCATCAAATAGCTGAGGCTGTAAAAATTACGGCACGTATGCCGAGTGTTCATGGCGCTCCCGTACATATTGGTCATCCTGAAAGTTTGGGCATACGCGATATCAATCAGCCAGATTTTGGTGATGCCTCACGTATTGAACAGGGTGAAATTCCAGTATTTTGGGCATGTGGTGTAACGCCTCAAGCTGCAATCATGAACTCGAAAATCCCATTTGCCATTAGCCATGCACCAGGACATATGTTGATTACAGACATACCTGATCGTGCATGGATGCGTTAAGACAAGAAAGGATCAGTAAATGCGATTTTTATCGGTAAATTCCGACAGTTTCTTGATTGAACTTTCTAGTTTAGAAGAGACTTTGGCGTTATACAGTAAATTGCAAAATTTACACTTGAATGGAATCAAAGATTTAATTCCTGCTGCAAAAACAATTTTGATTTGTTTTAACGAAATCAAGACTGACTTTAAAACCTTGAGTGTTTTGATTGGTACTTTAAAGCTTGATTCAGGCTTTGATCGAAATACGCAGGAAGTGATTATTCCGATTCGTTACGATGGTGAAGATTTAGCACAAGTGGCGGAACTTCAAGGCCTCTCTATAGCCGATCTGATATTAAAACATCATCAAAGCACTTGGGACGTTGCGTTTATTGGCTTTGCTCCAGGTTTTGCTTATATGAGTAGCCTTGATCAGCCCTTTACAGATATTCCTCGTCTAAAAACACCACGTAAAAAAATTCCATCAGGTTCACTTGGGCTTGCTGGGCAATACTCGGGTATCTACCCAAAAGATAGTCCGGGTGGCTGGCAATTGATTGGAACAACGTCAGAAAAAATGTGGGATTTGGAGCGTCAAAATCCTGCGCTTTTACGACCAGGAATGCGGGTGCATTTTGAGGATGTAACCCATCATCCTGTATCTGTGGATGTGCCCAAGCAAATCACGCCACGACAAGATTTAATTTTAAAACACCCCCTATTCAAAATCACGGCATCTGGCTTGCAAGTTTCGATTCAAGATGAAGGCCGTTTTCAGCACAGCAATATCGGTGTGGGTACAGCAGGGGCGATGGATGTCGCTTCGATGCATTGTGCCAATCGAATCGTGGGGAATCCAACGGATACGCCTGTGATTGAGGTGCTAAATGGCGGTTTAAAAGCAGTCATGCAAAATTCAGCTGTCATTAGCGTGGCAGGTGCAATTTCCAATATCCATGTGAAATTTGCAGATGGTCAAAAAGCAGATTTTGACAGCTATCAGGCGATTGCACTGGATGAGGGAGATGAATTTCAAATTCAAACGCCGAGCGCAGGGTTACGCAATTATCTTGCGGTTCGTGGTGGTTTGGATATTCAACCCATTTTAAATAGCTGTTCTTTTGACAGTTTAGCCATTCTTGGTCCAGCCCCTTTAAAAACGGGTGATGTCATTTACCAAGGTCAAGTCGTCCCATCCAATATCAGCATCAACGAAGTGCCAAAATCCAATCTCCCGTCCCTTGGCGATACGATTGAACTTGATATTGTGATGGGACCTCGAACGGATTGGTTTGAGCAAAGCAGTATTGAAAAATTGTGCAATCAAGCATGGTTAGTCACCAATGAAAGTAATCGAGTGGGATTACGTTTATCTGGGAAAGCGCCCTTAACACATAAGATTTGCCATGAATTGGAAAGCGAAGGCACATGTATTGGTGCTTTGCAGATTCCACCCAATGGTCAACCTGTATTGTTTATGAATGATCACCCATTAACAGGTGGTTATCCTGTGATTGCTTCTGTTGCCAAGCATCATTGGGATTTGGTGGCACAAATACCTGCGGATTGCCATATCAAATTTAGAAAAATCGCCGAATTTGTAGATATCGAGAACTAAGATGAACCAGCAAAAATATGTAAATGAAAAATTATTGATTGCCAATCGTGGTGAAATTGCTGTGCGTATTATCCATGCTTGTCGTGATATGGGCATTGCTTCTGTGGCAATGTATGCAGATGACGATATCGGCAGTTTACATGTCGAACTTGCAGATGAAGCATGGGGGTTGGTTGGCGCAACCGCAAAAGAAACCTATTTAAATATTGATGCCATTATTGATATTGCTAAAAAATCAAAAGCCACCATGGTGCATCCTGGTTATGGTTTTTTATCGGAACGGGCTGAATTTGCACAAGCTGTGATTGATGCAGGCTTGAAGTGGGTAGGCCCATCTCCTGAAGCAATTACCAAGTTGGGTGATAAAATTGAAGCACGTAAAATCGCTGCTTCAGTGGGTGCTCCTTTGGTACAAGGCACACAAGACCCATTGAATAATGCAGATGAGGCTTTAGCCTTTGCAAAACAATATGGCTTGCCTATTGCAATTAAAGCGGCATTTGGTGGTGGTGGTCGTGGTTTAAAAGTGGTTTGGAAGCTTGAAGAAGTGAAAGAACTCTATGACTCTGCTGTCCGTGAAGCAAAAGCGGCCTTTGGTCGTGGCGAATGCTTTGTTGAGCAGTACTTAGACAATCCTCGTCATGTGGAAGCGCAAGTGATTGCCGACTTGCATGGGAATGTGGTGGTCTTAGGTACGCGCGATTGTTCTTTACAGCGCCGCAATCAAAAATTAGTTGAGGAATCTCCAGCACCATTTATCAGTGATGAGATTTACCAAGAGATTTTAACTTCAGCAAAAAATATTTGTCAGGCTGCTCAGTATGTTGGAGCAGGGACAGTCGAGTATTTATTGAGCCAAAACGGGACGCTATCATTTTTAGAAGTCAATACGCGGTTGCAAGTTGAACATCCCGTGACCGAAGAAACAGCACGAGTTGATTTGGTGGTTGAGCAAATTCAGGTGGCTTTGGGCGAAGAATTATCGATCAAAGAAACCCCTAAAGCACAAGGTCATGCCATTGAGTTTCGTATCAATGCAGAAGACCCTAGTCGTGGTTTTATTCCAGCATTTGGTACACTAAGTTTATTTGAAGCACCTTTCGGTCATGGTGTGCGTGTCGATACTGGCGTGCGCACAGGTTCTCTGGTTTCCAGCCATTTCGATTCTTTAATGGCAAAGCTGATTGTGACGGGGGAAACGCGTGAAATCGCAATACGCCGCGCAAAACGCGCTTTAAAGCAGTTTAAAATTGAGGGGGTGGCTTCAGTTTTAGATTTTCATCGTGCCGTGCTGAATGAACCTGATTTTACCGACGAATTTAAAGTCCATACGCGCTGGATTGAAAATGACTTTAAACAAGACTTAAAATCAACTCGACGTGCGATTCCTCAGCATCAACAAACGATGGTTTTAAGCTATATCGAAATTGATGGGAAATTACACCGTCTAGGCCTACCTGCAGGAATGTTTGCTCAAGGTACAGTTCAGGTGGAGCAACAACCAGTGCAAAGCACAGAGTTAGCACTTCAACCTGAGCACTTACAAGCGCCTATTAACGGGGCCATCATTGCATGGAAAGTCCAAACCGGAGAGCAAGTGAGTGCAGGGCAAGTTGTGGCAATTATGGAAGCCATGAAAATGGAAGTTCAAGTTTTGGCACATCAAAGTGGTCAAATTGAATTGCTGAAAGAAGTCGGGAGCACGTGTCAGGCTGATCAAGTGATTGCAACCATCCAATAATATTTATCTTTAAAATCTAAAACTTATACATTTAAGTCAGATGGAATTGGGAATTTAGGATTAAATTTCCAATTTTATTTGACCTTTTGTTGAAAGCTGGTTGTAATGCTTGCCACTGTTCAGTAGCAAACTTTTTGACCATGCCGAATAAAGCTGTTCTTCTCGATCTTGAAAATAATATGCCTACAGCCAAAATGCTGCGGGAGATTATTGAACATTACCCAACACTTTATCTTTTCAATTGTACGGGACAATTCCAGTACTCACTGGAAGATTTAACTGAATTTTCAAGCTGGGTGAGCAGTGGTCAAGTGGTGATTTTAGAAGTACCGAATGCATCTGAAAAAGAATATGAATATGCAGTTGTGGTGGGGCAATTATTGGCATTATTAGAGCCAGAGATGCAGATTGAGGTCATTTCTGCGATGCCAAGTTGTTCCTTATTGTTGGATCTGATGCGTAGTGCTGATCTAGCGTGTAGTTTTATTCAAGTCGAATCAACGTTGGAACGTCAACGCAACAAGTACTCGATACCTAGTCTACAAACCATTCAAAATAAGCCGTATTTGCAAATGGTTAAAAAGTATTGCGATGCCTTGGGAGAGATGACAGGCAAACCGAATACCATTGAAAAATTAAAGAATTCTATTGTGAATATTTTACAAGTTGTGCCAGAAAAAGCTCAGCATCTGGTTGGCATGTTAATCAATTTAAAAATTGTCAAACGCTTTGATGATCAGGTGGCTTATCGTAAAAAAGTCTTGAAACAATGGACAAGTCTTGACATCGACAAGCCTGTTTTAGCACACCCAGTTGAGACTGAATCCGCAGCACAACCCAATATCAAACTTGAAAAAATTGATCAAATTTTAGAAAAATTACGTGTTGATTCAGATCAGGTGTTACAGGAAATGGATCAGCAAGACTCTGTGGGTGCAGTACATCAGGTTTTGTTTAAAAACTTTGCAAAAATAGATCCAGTGCAAATTGAAGTTATTCATAAATTGAATAATTTAAAAACCGATAAACCTAAAGATATTTATGAGTTGCGTGATTTATTGGAGCAAATGTTTCCAAAATCTGATATCCGTTTATTGCTTAAAGAATTGATTGAAAAAGGCTATATTTATTGGAATGGTCATGAAGTTGTTTATAGCCATGAAATGTATTTAAATTAGGGCGATTTTTAAGCTGCTCAGAGCAATATAAAAAAGCGCTTAGATTTGAATATTTAGCGCTTTTTTATTAAGCCATACACTATAGTTTTATAACTTTGCTTATGCTTATAAATTTGCTACGCCACCATCGACCAAGAGTTCGCTACCGACAATAAATTTAGCTTCATCAGAAGCAAGATAAATAAAGGCATTGGCAATTTCGACTGGATCCGCCAACCTTTGAATTGGCACAAGATTTTCAATACTGGCTTTGAGCTGTTCAACTTCAGCGGGTGTACTCGCAACTTTGTTGAGGGCAGGGGTTAAGGTTGGTCCCGGTGAAAGTAAGTTAAATCGTATTTGCTGGGCTAAAAGTTCTCTAGATAAGGTCTTAACCAAAGAACGCAAGGCGATTTTTGAGGCAGCATAAACGCTACTTTTCTCTAAGGCAATATGAATACTGGTCGAACCACATAAAATCACTGAAGCATGGGGCTTGATCATTGGAAGTAAGCTTTGTATCAGAAAAAATGGACCTTTTACATTGGTATCGAAAATCGCATCGAATTGTTCAACGGTCCATTGTCCAAATGCTTCATGGCTAACATTGCCTGCATTGATATAAATCACATCGAATTTAATGGATAATTCTTGCATTTTCTCAATGAAATGATCTTGTGATACTAAGCTTGAGTGATCACATTGGATGCCCAAACTTTGGCTGCCGAATTGCACTTGCGTTTGTACAATTTGATCTGAATTTCGGCCAGTAAACACAACAAAAGCACCTTCTTCTATTGCACGTTGTGCTGCTGCAAAACCGATTCCACTGGTTGCGCCAGTAATTAAAACCGTTTTATTCTTTAATCGCATGTTTTTCACTAAAATGTCTACAAACTCTTATATTGTGAAAATTTATTTGTCAAAGTAAGTACTTACCAATTGGTGACTTAGTCGTTGTTTGGTTTGAAATAGGCTAAACTCAAAGGCTATAAAATGTAGCTTTATGTAAGGTGGGAAAATGACAACACTGCAATATGAGCAAAATTGTTCGATTATGCGATTTGTTGGATTATTTTCGGGAAAATGGGTATTGCCAATTGTCTATCATCTTATTGAAGCAAAACATCCTGTTCGATTTAGCCAATTACAAAAGGCTTTAGCGCCGATTCCACAAAAAGAGTTGTCGAAACATTTAAAACTGCTGGAGCAACACCAACTTATAACCAAGCAGATTTACCCAGAAGTACCGCCTAGAGTGGAATATCAAATTACCGAATTAGGACAAACGCTGCAAAGCGCTATTCAGTCATTGGGAAGCTGGATGGAGCTTTATGAAAAAAATATAAATGAAAAATAAGAAATTAAACTGACCTCAAAATCAGTAATTGGCGGTAATTTTAATTTTAAACTTGCGTTTTATATTCAGCTTATGCAACTCTAATATAGGAATTAAAAGGTGAACTATGGAACACACTGGTCTTTGGGTTGCGCTCGTTATTATTGTTTTTGTATTGGGCTCAATTTTTGGCTTACGCGTAAGCCCTAGAGAAAAAGCATTAGGTTTAATGCGAGAGAAAGCACGCAAGATGGGCTTACACCCGCGTTTAGTGGCTGCACCAGAGTGGACGAAAATCCCGATGGCAACAGAGTCTCGTGCGAGTATGGTGGCTTATTATAGTGTACTGATTCCAGATGCACGCTTAGCTTTGATGCGCGCCCGTGTAGAAGAGCAAAAGCTTCAAGTGGTCCTCGGTGATGAGAAATTTAAAGATTTTCCCATTGCATTAAAAGGGATTTATGCTATTGATATGCAGGCCAACTGTGTAGGGCTTTATTGGGATGAAGAATCTGACCTCAGAGCAACACAGCTTGATGATATGAAGGCATATTTACTTAAATTGGCTGAAATTTAACTTAATAATAGGAACAGTGGTTTATTATGGCGAACGCTCCTCGGTCCACATCCAAAAGCACAACAGCAAATTCTCCTGATGCTGGGAAAAAACGTGCATTAGTGATTGTGGAGTCGCCTGCAAAAGCGAAAACGATTAATAAATATTTAGGCTCAAATTACATTGTGAAGTCTTCGGTAGGTCATGTTCGTGATTTACCTACAGGTGGTTCAAGTAAATCGACAGAAAAAAAGCCTGCAACGCGTACCAAGTTGACGGATGAACAGAAGGCTGAAAAAGCACAATCCGCTTTAGTCAATCGTATGGGTGTCGATCCTGAGCATGGCTGGAAAGCCAAGTATGAAGTGCTTCCAGGCAAAGAACATGTGGTCGCTGAACTCAAAAAACTAGCCAAAGATGCAGATGAAATCTATCTCGCAACGGATTTGGATAGAGAAGGAGAAGCGATTGCGTGGCATTTAAGAGAAGTGATTGGTGGTGATGATAGCCGTTACCATCGTGTGGTCTTTAACGAGATTACCAAAAATGCCATTCAAGAAGCATTTAAACAACCTACACGTCTAGATTTAAACCGTGTGAATGCGCAACAGGCTCGTCGTTTTCTCGACCGCGTGGTGGGCTTCATGGTTTCACCACTGCTGTGGGAAAAGATTGCGCGTGGCCTCTCTGCAGGGCGTGTACAGTCGGTTGCAGTAAAATTGGTGGTCGAGCGTGAGCGTGAGATTCGTGCCTTTATTCCTGAAGAATACTGGCAAGTTTTTGCAGACACTCATTCTGCAAAAGATGAAATCCGTTTAGAAGCAGTCAAACAAGGCGGCAAAACATTAAAATTACAAAATAAAGCGCAAACAGATGCTTTATTGAACATTTTAAAAGATGCTGAATATAAAGTTGCAACACGTGAAGATAAGCCAACGAAGGTCAATCCAAGTGCGCCTTATATCACTTCAACCTTGCAACAAGCTGCAAGTACTCGTTTAGGTTTCTCTGTAAAGAAAACCATGATGCTTGCACAGCGTTTATATGAAGCTGGTTTTATTACTTATATGCGTACTGACTCAACATTCTTGAGTGATGATGCTGTCAGTATGGTGCGTAATCATATTGAAACTGAATTTGGTGCAAAGTACTTACCTGCTAAAGCAAATCGTTATGGGAATAAAGCCAATGCGCAAGAAGCCCATGAAGCGATTCGTCCTTCCAATGTTGCCTTAAAAGGCGATAGTTTGGCGGGTGTTGAGCGTGATGCACAACGTTTATATGATTTGATCTGGCGTCAATTTGTTGCATGTCAAATGACTCCAGCAGAGTATTTATCCTCAACGATTTTGGTTGATGCGAATGGTGTAGAACTCAAAGCCAAAGGTCGTACTTTAGTTTTTGATGGTTTTACCAAAGTGCGTGGTCAGAACAAGTCTGATGATGATGTTTTATTACCTGCAGTCAAAGTGGGTGAAATTCTCAAACTTGAGAAACTTGATCCTTCTCAACACTTTACTAAACCACCTGCACGTTTTACTGAAGCATCTTTAGTAAAAGAATTGGAAAAACGTGGAATCGGTCGTCCATCGACTTATGCTGCGATTATTTCGACGATTCAAGATCGTGGTTATGTCAAACTCGACAATCGCCGTCTTTTTGCAGAGAAGATGGGTGAAATTGTTACCGATCGTCTAGACGAGAATTTTAATAACCTGATGAATTATGCATTTACTGCAGATTTGGAAGGTCAATTGGATAAAGTTGCAGATGGTGAACGTAATTGGAAAGAGCTGTTAGATAGTTTCTACGGTGATTTTAAAAAGCGTTTAACCACAGCACAGGGCGAAAACGGCATGCGTCGTAATCAACCTGTAGAAGTTGAAGCTGTTCACTGTAAAGAATGTGAACGCCCGATGCAGATTCGTACAGGGACGACGGGTGTCTTCCTTGGTTGTTCTGGTTATAATTTGCCACCAAAAGAACGCTGTAAAGGGACATTGAATTTAACACCAGTTGAGTCGTTGGCTATACTTTCTGATGATGACAGTGCTGAAACTGCTGACTTAATGTCGAAAAAACGTTGTCCAGTATGTGGTACTGCAATGGACAGCTATGTGATTGATGGTGGTCGCAAGTTACATATTTGTGGAAATAACCCGGATTGTGATGGTTACGAGCTGGAAGAAGGCGAGTTCAAAATCAAGGGTTATGATGGTCCAACCATTCCATGTGATAAATGTGATGGCGAGATGCAGTTGAAAACGGGTCGTTTTGGTCCATATTTCGCTTGTATGAGTTGTGACAATACCCGTAAAGTTTTGAAAAATGGTCAGCCAGCGCCACCTCGTGTCGACCCAATCAAAATGGAACATTTACGTTCAGTCAAACATGATGATTACTTTGTTCTACGTGATGGAGCAGCGGGTTTATTCTTGGCGGCAAGCAAATTCCCTAAAGTACGCGAAACACGTGCACCGAAGGTTGCGGAGTTACGTTCAGTTGCAGATCAACTTGATCCTAAGTATCAGTTTATCTTGCAAGCACCTGATCAAGATCCAGATGGTAATCCAACATTGGTTAAGTTTAGCCGTAAAAACCAAGCGCAATATATTGGTTCAGAAACCCCAGAAGGTAAACAAACCAAATGGTCTTTGGTCTACCAAGATGGGAAATGGGTAGAAGCTTAATCCATAAATATTTAAAAATGCTGGCCTAGGTCAGCATTTTTATTGCGATTAAAAATTGAGAATATATTCAATGTGGAAAAAGATTCGAGTTGGTATTTTACTGGTCATTCTGCTGATTGTTGCAGTGAACGCATGGCGTGATATGAACCAAGATTGGAGCAAGCCAATCGTTGTTTTATTACATCCTATCAATGCAGATGGTCAACGCTCCACAGCAGCCTATATTCAGCAAATTTCAACAGATGATCTTGAGGAAATTGAACATTATTTAGGTTTACAGTCTCAAGTATTTCGTGGGCAACCGATTTCATTTCATTTTCAGCTTGGACGTGAGTTAAATACCTTGCCACCTAAGTTTCCAGAATCAGGCCGTATCTTGGATACAGTTTTGTGGAGTTTAAAATTTAGATTTTATGCATGGAAACAGCATCAAGGCGAAGATGGCTCACCATCGGTGACCCTGTATTTAAATTATTATGATCCCAAGTTGCAGAAAATATTGAAGCACTCCACTGCATTGGAGCGTGGGCGTATTGGCTCTGTAAATCTATTTGCATCACGGAAGCAAAGTTCGAGCAATAAAGTCGTTCTTGTACATGAGTTATTGCATACCTTTGGTGCAAAAGACAAATATGATTTTACAACAGGGCAGCCACTCTATCCGATGGGCTATGCCAATCCTGAGCAACAACCACGTTATCCGCAGCAGCGTGCAGAAATTATGGGCGGCTATATTGCGCTTTCAGAAAGTAAAAGCAAAACACCTGAAAATCTAGAGGATACCATGATCAGTCGACTCACTGCACAAGAAATGGGTTGGGTGAAGTAGCATATAGAGCTGTGCTGTTTTATCGCTTAGATTCTGCTCAAACAAAGCTTTATTCTGGTATAGATGCAGATTTTATACAGACAAATACCTGAATTAGATCAACAATAAAATGAATGAATAACAACCAAGAGAAGAATTATGCGTACTGTAGGAAATGATTTAGTTCGTCATCAACTCCATGAAAACCGTAAATGGTATCTTCTGCTTGGAGCTTTATTGGTGATCTTTGGATTAGTGCTATTGGCTTCACTGGGTATGGCAACATTGACGGTTGTTGCATTGTTTGGTGCTTTAATGATGATCGGTGGGGTTTTACACCTGATTGCAGCATTTAAAATTTTTGATGGTGGCTTCCGCTGGCTTTGGGCGTTGTTTGGTGTGTTGTATATCGCAGCGGGTTATTATGCATTTAAATCTCCGATTACCACTGCAGTGGTATTAACCAATTTACTGGCAATTGCTTTATTGATTGGCGGTTTTATTCGTATTTTTAATGCATTTATGTTGAAACCAATGTCTGGATGGGGGTGGACATTATTTTCAGGGCTTTTAACCTTGGCAACAGGTGCAATTATTCTGGCATCACCAGATTCTCCTTTTTGGGTACTCGGATTATTTTTAGGTGTGGATATTTTATTCCAAGGGGTCAACTATCTCACCTTTGCTGTAGCAATTAAACAAATCCCACCCGCGAGCCATTAAGGTTTTACTTAATGTTTGAAATCATATGTGCATTTAACAAAACGCCTGATCAATGAGATCAGGCGTTTTGCATTTTGGCGTAAATATTTATGCAACTAGAGCAGTATTCAGTTAAATCTTATCTCAATTAACATTTCTGAAAAGCGAGGTGTTACCTAGATAAATGATTTAAGTGTTGAAACTCAGCTTATTTCGCGACTTTATACTGGCTGGAAATGGCGATACGGTTCCATGTGTTGATCACAATCGCAACCCATTCAATCGCCGTGATTTCATCACTGGATAAATGCTGTGCAGCTTGTTCATAAGCGCTATCTGGAAAATGTTGATTGGCAATTAAAGTAATCTCTTCAATTAAAATTAAAGCCGCACGTTCTTTTTCAGTAAAGTATTCACTTTCACGCCAAGCACTAATCAACGCAATACGATCAGTTGACTCGCCCGCTTTAATTGCATCTTGGGTATGCATACGAACACAGAAAGCACATTGGTTAATTTGCGAGGCTCTTAATTTGAGCAAATGAGAGAATCCAACATCAAGCCCAGCTTGCTGAACTTTTTGCATAGATAAATTTTCAAGTTCGATGACCGTTTTATATAGTTCTGGGGCGGTTTTACCAAGGTTTACACGTTGCATAGTTGTCATTTCTTTAGTCTTAATTATGAATTTATTAGTTTATCTATACTCGAAAAATCGTTATGTTATTTTTTGAATCTCATCGAAATGCATTTGCTCATGTCTAAAGTTTTTGTTCTCGCGCCTGACTCATTTAAAGAAAGCATGACAGCCGAACAAGCTTGTTTTGCAATGCAACGTGGTATTGAAAAAGTCATTGCTGATGCACAGTTTATTCATGTACCTATGGCAGATGGTGGTGAGGGAACAGTCGATGCTTTGGTCGCTGCACGAAGTGGTCGTAAAGTATATGTTGAGGTCACTGGTCCATTGGCTCAGCAACGAATATCGACCTATTGGGGATTAATTGATGGTGGTCAGACGGCTGTTATAGAAATGGCGCTGGCAAATGGTATTCACCTGATCGAAAAGTCTCAACGCAATCCTTTAGTGACGTCAACTCTGGGTACAGGCGAAATGATCAAAGCCGCTTTGGATTTGGGTGTTGGTAAAATCATTATTGGCCTGGGTGGTAGTGTCACCAATGATGCTGGTGCCGGGATGGCACAGGCTTTAGGGGCAAAATTTTTAGATGAGAATAACCATTCTGTAGACGTGGGTGGTGGGCAGCTTCAGCAGATCAAAAGCATTGATATTTCACAACTCGATGCGCGTTTAAAAGCAACTGAAATTATTATTGCCAGTGATGTAAACAATCCATTATGTGGTCCAAATGGTGCTTCTTTTATTTTTGCGCCACAGAAAGGAGCAACGGCTGAGATGGTTGGGATCTTAGATCAAAATCTTGATCATTTTGCTGCGTTGGTGAAACAACAGTTGAATGTTGATGTTGCAAATGTACAGGGTGCTGGTGCTGCAGGCGGTTTGGGTTTCGGACTTATGGCTTTTACAGGAGCAAAAATACGCTCTGGTGTAGAAATAGTGATTAAAGAAACCCAACTTGAGGATAAAATTGCACAAGCGGATTATGTGTTTACTGGTGAGGGCGGTATTGATTTTCAAACCAAGTTTGGCAAAACACCTTTTGGGGTAGCGCAAGTTGCCAAGCAGTTGAATAAACCTGTGATTGCTTTTGCAGGGCATATCGGTGAAGGCGTCGATGAGCTTTATGCAGAAGGCTTTAGTGCAATTTTTGGTATTGTTGATGGTGCATGTGATTTAGCAACAGCATTAAAGCATGGTGAGCAAAATTTAGAACGCTGTTGTGAGAGTGTGGCACGGTTGTTAAGACTATAAGGCGGTTTTTATTGTAAAAGTCCTCCTTTAATCTCTGCTAGGGACGATAAATTTTATTGTCTTGAGTTTTTCTTCATTGGTATGTCCTGACTTAAGCGTCAATTCACGACTTGATTCTTGGGTTAAAATGCATAATTTCACTATAGCTCTGCTAAACTAGCAGCCATCCATAAAATGATGAGTGAAAATGAGTTTAGCCAACCTGATTAATGAATTAAACCCTCAACAAAAACAAGCTGCTACGACTGAAACAAAACATAGTCTAGTTCTTGCTGGGGCAGGTTGTGGCAAAACCAAAACCATTGTGGCACGAGCTGCATATCTCATTGATCAAGGCATTCCTGCCAATCAAATCCAAATTTTGACATTTACCCGCCGTTCTGCCAGCGAGATTGTGGCGCGGGTAGAGCTTGCTTTAGGTGATCAGGCCAAAGGGTTACGCGCATCTACATTTCATACCTTTTGCATGTATTTACTTAGACGTGTGCCAAAAGCTTTTGGATTAGATCAATTTTCGATCATAGATCGTGATGATCAATTGATGTTGTTCCGTTTGATTCGTGGAAAGGATGATAAAAAGAATCCCAACGCCTTACCTAAACCACAACAGCTTTGTGATTTATATTCCTTTGCACGCAATACTCGGCAAAAACTAAGTTTGGCTTTAGAAAAGCAACTGCCTGAGTTTTTAGACGATAAAGAGCAAATCGCTGAAATCATGAAAGAGTACGAAATCCGTAAGCGGGCACGTAGTTTTCTAGATTACGATGATATTCTCGCCGTGGTTGCATCTGCTTTGGCGCAGTCCGATGGTTTAGCGGATTATGTTGCGGGCTTATGCCAGTACATGCTAGTTGATGAAATGCAAGATACCAATCCTTTGCAGTGGGCAATTCTTGAACCATTAAAAGATAAAACATCACTGTTCTGCGTGGGGGACGATGCACAGTCGATTTATGGTTTTCGTGGTGCGGATTTTGAAAATATCCACCATTTTAAAGAGCGTGTGCCAGATGCAGAGATTTTCAAATTAGAAAAAAATTATCGTTCTACTCAAGAAATTTTAGATTTTTCCAACTGGTTACTCGATCAAAGTTCGATTCATTACGATAAAAAACTGGAAGCTTATCGTGGTGATGGTATTAAACCGCGAATGCATGTTTTTCCAAATGAGTTTGATGAAGCAAAATGGATCGCGATCGACATCAAAGAGCGGCATTTATTGGAAGGTTCAGCTTGGCATGACCATATGGTGTTGGTGCGCTCAGCCTTTGCGGCAAGACATATTGAGGCTGCTTTTATCCAAGCCAATGTTCCCTACCGATTTATTGGAGGGATGAAGTTGCTTGAAACAGCGCATGTCAAAGACTTATTGAGTTTATTGCGTGTTATTGCTAACCCATTGGATGATATTGCGTGGATGCGGTTTTTAACCTTATGGAATGGCGTGGGCGACGTCGGTGCGAGTAAGCTGGCGCAACAGCTCTTACTGGATGCAGATATTGAGAAAATTACAGAAAAATTAGAGAAGTTTGGGCGCATTCCTGACAATACATTGCTGATCATGAAGCAAATGAGTGTATTAAAAACCGAAGTTGAAGCCTGTGTAAAACTCGGTGTAGAGGCTATTCTTAACCAACTTGAAGAAAACTATGCCAAAAAAGATTGGCATAAACGAGTGGGTGATTTTGATCTGGTCAAGCAACTGGCGTCTAAACATACCCAACTGAGCGAGTTCTTAGAAGAATATGTACTTGACCCTGTTTCAATCAGTGAAATTGAGCGTCAGTCGCAAGATGATGTGGTGACTTTAATTACCATCCATTCTGCTAAAGGTACAGAACAAAAGGTTTGCTATGTGGCAAATGTCTCTGCTGGACAGTACCCAAATGCACGTGCGCAAGGGAATTTCGATGAAGTTGAAGAAGAGCGCCGTGTACTTTATGTGGCTTTAACACGTGCTCAAAATGAACTTATTCTAACCAAACAAAATTTAAGTTTTTGGGCACATACGCAAACAGATGAACAAGGTCGTAAGATTGAAAGTTATTTTCTCAATGATTTAACTCGAAATTTATGTAGCACAGAAACCCACTATAGACAGCGAGAGCAAACTGTAAAAAGTGCCCTAATCGAGCGTCGGGCGATTAATTTAGATTTTGGTATAGATCTAGATTAAACTATAGCAATCGTTTTTCATTCAAAAAGTAGGTAGGCGAGTGCTTTTTGATGTTTTTTGCCTCGTTTATATTTTAAGGTTGTGAGATGAAAATTTTAGTTCGTAATTTAGAACGTACTGTAACTGAAGCTGAATTGTTAGAGTTATTTAAGCAATACGGTACAGTAGATACTTGTACTCTAGTACTTGATGCGGCAACAGGTAAATCGAAAGGTTTTGCTTTTGTTGAAATGCCACATGGTAGAGAAGCAGTTAAAGCGATTAAAGGTTTAAATACCTTGCGCTTACATGGTCATGGAATTCGTGTAAAAGCAGCGGAAGATAAGCCAGAAGCATAATTGGCAGATAGTCTAAGGAGCATTTATTGCTCCTTTTTTTTATTTTAGTATTTAAATAATCTCGTCAAACCATGATAAAAATAAAAACTTAAATTGATATTCTTGCAAAAACGAGCGCTATCTATTTTATTGACATACAACATGGATAAAATTCATTGTGATTTTTGTTCAATAAAGATTAAGCTAAGACTGTAAAGAATGCCAAAATCTTAGGGAACTTCCATGTCACGTGTAGCTCGCTTTCATGCAGACCGTACCAATCAAAAACTTTATTTTGCTCGTCTTGCATGTATGCAGGGAGAACAAACTGAAAATGTTCAACAAGCTCAAGCACATCGTGAAGCAGCAGTATTTCATTTACATGGCGCGGTTTTAGCATTTCTGCAAGAGTTGGTACGTTATTACCGTTTAAATGATTTTTCCCCAACCTTAAAGTCAATCGAAGAAAATATGGCGGCTAAAGGACAAGTCTCACCAGAAGTTTTAGTGATGCAAAAATTAGCCAAAGAAGGATTTATTGCTGAACTCAAAAGAGCGTATCGACTTTGTCAATATGCACCTGAACCAAGTGCGCCAGAACCAGAGGATGAAACATCATCAAACTTAATTATCAAAGTGACGCAAACACCACAAGCTTGGTTGCCTGATACAAAGATTTTAAGAGAGTGGCACCGAGATTTATCGCAACTTATTGATGGTTTTCGTAATGAAATGGTTGAATTCTGATCTTTTTGATCAGATATACTTGAAATTTTGTTTTAAATGACTATATAAAATATCTACAAGATGCAAAGTGCATTCAGCACCTTGCCCCATGTTGAGCATGGAGGATTTATGTCTATCGAACAGTTAAAAGAGTTATTTGGAAATCAGGAAGCTATTTTGGAGTTGGTACAGCTCGAAAGTGGGGAGCTGGCACTGCGTAATGCAGGTTCTGAAAAAGAGCCCTTGGTCACTATTCAATTTAATGAAGAAGTGAAAGCATTACTGGGTGATCAAACGCCAGCGATTGCACAACAGATGATTCAGGCTGCATTATTTGCGTTACTTGAAAAACAGGCAGATGAATGGCACGCTGAAGTTGTTGATGAACAACCAAAATTTATGAGCTAGTGATTTCATTTATTCTAGAATAAATACAATAAACGCACTTTCGAGTGCGTTTTTCTTTGTATGCAAATAACCTGATATACGCAAATGGCATCAAATTCTAGAAGTTTTAAATCTTTTGTTAGATGGGGTGGTGATCCCCCATCCAACATCGTTATCGATACCATTACATAATGGAAGCACCACGACTTTCCAAGGTCCACAAAGAACAGTCGTGTGGTTTTAGCTACGTTTTAAAGATTATCCTAATTCAATGTGTTGGTTCATGATGATGAGCAATTTGGATCTGGTTTAAAATATGATTACTCATGTTTTTCGCCATTTCCTCTTTTGCATAATAGACTTCACCGACATTGTCTTTACGGATCACTTCAGCTTCTTCTTTATTTTCAGCACAGACTAACACTTGAATTTCTGGATTAAGCAGCTTGGCTGTATCGACAATTTTATGAATATCTACAATATCCATCGGTGAAATCACCAATAGTCGTGCATGTTGGATATGGGCTTGAATCAAAACACTGGGTTCTGTTGCTCGACCAGAAACCGCAGCGATGCCTTTTTCACGCAAATTCTCTACAATTTCGCGGTTCTCTTCAGCGATGACCACTTTGATGCCGTCATCCATCAATGTTTTGGTAATACGACGTCCGACTTCACCATGACCAACAATCACCACTTGATCACGTAAATACGCTTGATCAACTTCATCTGGAAGCATTGCCAATGGGTCACCGCTACGCTCAAGTAAGCGCGCCAAATGCGAACGCTCACGGATCCAGTTTTGCACAGGTTCGATCGCAGAAAATAGAAATGAATTGAGGGTGATAGAAAATAAAGCACCCGCTAAGATTAAGTTTTGCGCTTCAGGGCTAAGTAATCCCAGTGACAAGCCTAAGGTTGCCAGAATAAAGGAGAACTCTCCAATTTGTGCCAAACTGGCGCCCACTGTTAATGCTGTATTGATGGGATAACGGAAAAATAACACCAATGCCATCGCTGCCAGCGTCTTACCAATCATAATAATGGCAATGACTGCTAAAATATGCAGAGGCTGTTCCACAATAATACGTGGATCAAATAACATCCCGACAGAAACGAAGAACAAAATCGAGAAAATTTCGCGTAAAGGTAAGGTTTCTTCTTCTGCACGATGACTAAAATCTGATTCTTTAACCACCATTCCGGCAAAGAACGCTCCAAGTGCCATAGAAACGCCGAAGATTGCGTATGAGCCATAAGCGATTGAAACTGCTGCTGCGACTACGGTTAAAGTAAAAAGCTCTCTAGAGCCTAAACGCGCCACATACTGCATAATCATTGGCACAAGGCGTTTGCCAATGATAAGCATAAAGGCGATAAAACCAGTTACTTTTAACAGGGTAATGCCGAGTGTTAACCAGATGTTTTGATCAGATTCATGTCCTGCAATAGGATGTCCGCCTAAAAGTACCGCTGTTGCAGGCAGTAGAACCAGGACTAAGACCATGACCAGATCTTCGACCAGCAACCAGCCAACGGCAATCTTACCATTCACCGAGTTAAGCAGTCCTTTGTCACCTAATGCTTTGAGTAAAACCACCGTACTTGCACAGGATAAACTTAAGCCAAAGACCAATGCGGAGCCAAAGCTCCAGCCCCAAAAGATGGAAACTGCCATACCCAGTAAGGTCGCAACCGCGATTTGTAAAATTGCACCAGGGAGGGCAATTTTTCGGACTTGCATTAAATCGTTGAGGGAAAAATGCATCCCGACACCGAACATCAAGAACATGACGCCTAATTCAGCAAGCTGATTGGCTAGCGCGATGTCTGCAACAACACCTGGGGTATTGGGGCTGATGATAATTCCCGCAATTAAATAACCAATCAAAGGTGGCAGGCGTAATCGTGCAGCGATATAGCCAAAGATCAGGGCTATACCAAAACCAACTGCAAGTAAAATAATCAGATCTACATCATGAGGCACTAAATACTCCTTAAATCTTCAGGAGAAATCATTCAAAAAATCATTTCTTAAGGTAATGACTTTGTATAAAGCCATATAAAATGCACAATCAGTGCCAAATTCGCTAAAGAGTTTAACAAGTCGAAGAAAAAAAAGGCAAAAAAAACGACCCAAATGGATCGTATTTTTTAAGAAAACTAAAATTATTTAATTTTAGCTTCTTTGAAGATTACGTGTTGACGGATTTTTGGATCAAATTTTTTGATTTCCATTTTTTCCGGCATAGTACGTTTGTTCTTAGTAGTGGTATAGAAATAACCTGTACCAGCAGTAGAAACTAAGCGAATTTTATCACGCATGGTTCAGACTCCTTAGATCTTTTGACCTTGAGCACGAAGGTCAGCAACAACCTTTTCAATGCCCAATTTGTCGATAATACGCATACCTTTAGTGGTTAGACGAAGACGTACAAAACGTTTTTCGCTTTCTAACCAGAAACGGTGGTGATGCAGGTTCGGCTCGAACCGGCGTTTAGTTTTGTTGTTGGCGTGTGAGACGTTGTTACCAACGACTGGACGCTTGCCGGTAACTTGGCAAACCTTAGACATGGTGTAACTCCATTGATTTAGCCAACAGCAAATCTGTATGGCCAGTCAAAATAAAACGGATTGAATTCATTCAAGGGGCGTTTTATACCAAAATTCCGCTTAAAAGACAAGCGGAATTCGTCAAAACGCAACATGATCTAATTTGATAGATCATGCCTTGATCAGTTAGCGTAAGAAAGTTTTCTCTAAAATCTTATTTAGGGCTTTGTCATAAGGCGCTAATATGAATTTTAAGCTAAATAGCTTAGGAATAGACATTACTGAACGCTCATGTGATAAACCAAAGAAACCTTCTGGGCCATGATATTTGCCCATGCCAGATGCACCAACGCCACCAAATGGTAAATCGTCTTGTGCAACATGGGTAACTACGGCATTTTGACCGAAATGCCCAGAATGGGTACGTTGAGAAACGTATTCTGCGCGGGCATTGTCAAAGTCGAAATAGTATAAAGCAAGTGGACGCGGTCTGCCATTAATAAAGTCAATTACATCGTCAATTTGATCATATTCCATAATTGGAAGCACTGGACCAAAGATTTCATTCTTCATAATGTCCATTGTAGGTAGAACACCTGTTAAGAATGTTGGGGCAATTTTACGTACACTCGCCAATTCTTCATTTTGAGGATTGATTTCAATCAACTCAGCGCCTTGTTGACGTGCATCCTCTAAATAACCTTGAACACGGTTGTACTGCTTATCGTTGATGATGCTGGTGTAATCTTGATTATCACGAATCGTCGGGTACATTGTTGTTGCAGCTTGTTTAAAGCTTTCAATAAACTCGGCAGTTTTTCCTCTAGGTAGGAACATATAGTCTGGTGCTACACAGGTTTGACCAGAGTTCCACAATTTACCAAAAGCAATACGTTCAGCGACCAGATTGAGATCGCTTGAAGGGTGTACGATTACAGGTGATTTACCACCAAGCTCAAGAATAACAGGCACTAGATTTTCGGCAGCAGCGGACATCACGGTTTTACCGACATTGGTAGAGCCAGTAAAAATGATTTTATCGAATGCTAAATGTGAAAATGCATCGGAAATTTGACCACCGCCATTGACCACGGCAACCAATTCTTGTGGAAATGCTTCTGAGAGTGCATTTTCAAGTACGAAGCCAAAATTAGAAGATGAACTTGAAATTTTGAGTATTGCGTGATTTCCAGCAGCCAGTGCACAAATCAGTGGGCCAACAGAAAGCAATAATGGATAGTTCCATGGTGCAATAATTCCAATCACACCTAAAGGCTGATATTGCACCCAAGCTTTGGCTGGTTGGTGTAAGATAGACACATGGCGCTTAGATGGTTTCATCCATGCTGTTAAATGCTTGCTATAATATTTAATTTGTTCTAAACATGTGAGTAGTTCACCAATTTTAGTTTCGCTGATTGAACGATTGCCGTAGTCTTGATTGATTGCTTCTGCAAATTGATCTTGGTATTTTACCAGAACTTTCTTTAAGCGAGCTAAACGTTCAATACGTTCCTTTGCTGTAGGAACAGGGTAGCGTTGATAAGCGACTTTCTGTTGTTCAAGAATGTCATGCATACGTTGAACTTCAGGTGAGTAAGAAGTCATTGAATTTGTTTTTGTATGACTGTTCATGACAAACACCATTTACGAATAGGTTAATATAATATAATTTTTAGAGTAAATACTCTAAATAGTCAAGTCACTTTATGTTAGCTTGTGCTAACGGTTAAAAATGGTAATAGGATGTCGAGCTCCAAAACTTTGAAAACGAAAGACCGAATTTTGCAGATTAGTCTGCAACTTTTTAATGAGCGCGGCGAACGTGCAGTTACAACGAATCATATTGCAGCAGAGCTTGGGATCAGTCCTGGAAATTTGTATTATCATTTTCGAAACAAACAAGAAATCATCAAAGAATTGATGGAACAATACCAAAAAGAAACTTTAGATATGCTGTCATTACCCGATGACCGTGGAGTCAATGCGAATGATAAAATCCGTTATTTCCAAGTTTTAAGCAGTCAGCTATGGGAATATCGCTTTCTACATCGTGATGTTTATCATTTAATTGAAAATAATGACGACTTTAGAAAAATTTATCCTCGCTTTGCTGGCAAGGTGATGCAACAAGGGCAAAAAATTTATCATGCCTTTGTTGAAGCAGGGCTGATGCAGATGACACCTTCTGAAATTGAAGCACTCATCATCAATATTTGGATTGTCCTGACCAACTGGACCAACTTCCTATATATGTCTGGGCATTTAAGTGATTCCAACCATTTAGATGAAAAATGGATTTGGCAAGCATTGCGCCAGATGGTGTTTTTAGAAGGTCCTTATTTACGTGGTGAAAGTCGTGAAACCTATGAACGTTTGCTAGAAAGCTTCGGTTCTTCGGAATTATTTGCCAGTTTATCTGCGGTAAAACGCGATTGATGCTGAATCAAGATTGAAAGCTGATGAAAAAGCGTTAAAATATTCGGCTGTTTTTTAAATTAACTTATAAGTGATATCCATCAACATGAACATGACTACTGCCAACACAGCACGTCTACTGATTACTTGTGAAGACAAGCCAGGAATCGTGCAAGCTGTATCGAGCTTTTTGTATCATCAGGGCGCGAACATTACTGCGCTTGATCAATACGCAACTGAAGCTCAGGGCGGGCGTTATTTTATGCGTGTTGAGTTTGAACTTGATCATTTGCAATCCCGTCGTGAGAGTCTCATTCAAACTTTCGCAACCAATGTGGCTGAACGTTATAGTATGCATTGGCGTTTGGCTTTAGTGAGCGACATTAAAAAAGTCGGTATTTTGGTGTCTAAAGTTGACCATGCTTTGCTTGAGTTGTTATGGCGTCATTCGCGTGGTGGCTTACCTTGTGAAATTACCCAGGTGGTTTCAAACCATGAAGACTTACGTGAGTCTGTAGAAAACTTTGGTATTCCTTTCTATGTGGTTCCTGTCAACAAAGAAAATAAACGTGAAGCCTATACAAAGATCGATGAGTTAATGCAAGGGAATGATTTATTGGTTCTCGCGCGTTATATGCAAATTCTCGATGAAGAGTTTGTACAAAAGTGGGAAATGAAAGTGATCAATATTCATCACTCATTTTTACCTGCTTTTGTGGGGGCAAATCCATATAAACAGGCTTATGAAAAAGGCGTTAAATTGATTGGGGCAACAGCGCATTATGTGACGGCTGATCTGGATCAAGGCCCAATCATTGAGCAAGATGTAGAACGAGTAAACCACGATTTTACTGTGGATCAACTGCGTGAATTAGGCCAAGATGTTGAACGTAACGTACTTGCTAGAGCGGTCAAATGGCATCTAGAAGACCGTATTATTGTCGATGGTAATAAGACTGTTGTTTTTCAATAACATGTGAATATTCATTTAATATGAGTAGTAAAAAAGGATGCTTTATGCATCCTTTTTTTATTTTTAATTTGTAAAATCGATTAAAAACATTGAAAAACCAGTTGCAAATGAAAACACTTCTCATTTATCATTGTTGCACTTTAATTGTTCTATCCGATGAGCTTAATCTACAAACTGAATAATTTTTTGTAGTTTGCTCAATTTTAGGTATTTAGATTCTTATGAGTCAGTCTTCCATTGCACCACTTCAAACGCCACCACCGATGAAGAAAAAAGTCCTTGCTGCAGTGTTAGCAGTTGTTGTCGGGCACGTAGGTGTGTTGTGGGGGGTAAGTCATATGAAACCATTTGAACTGCCTCAAATAAAGAAAGAACCTTTAAAAATCAAATTTTTAAAGTTAAAAGAAGATGTTCCACCGCCGCCACCTCCTCCATCTGAACCCATCAAACCTAAAGTTCAACCGAAACCTATAGAGAAGAAAGTTGAGCCTAAACCTGTGGTTAAGCCAAAAATCATTGAGCAGAAAAAACCTGTAGAAAATGATGATCGGGCAAGAAAGCTTGAAGAACAAAAGCGTTTAGAAGAGCAACAGAAGCAGGATAAGGCACGTCAAGATGAGCAAAAACGTCAAGATGATCAGAAGCGTGCGGAACAGCAGAAACGTGAACAAGATGAACGTGATCGTCAAAAACGTGAGCAAGATGAGCGCGATCGTCAACGTCGTGATCAAGAGCAAAGAAACACGCCGCGTAATGTAAATGAAGGTCAGGTGTCTTGGAGTCGTAGTCCACGTATCGCAAAAGAGCAATTACTTAAACTGATGTCTCCAGAAGATGGAACAAAAGTTGTGAATCTAGAAATTACTGCGGATGCGGGCGGAAATATTACCAATGTTCGTATTCTTCAATCTAGTGGTAATTCAAGTTTAGATAGTTATGTTGTTAAGCAGACTCAATCTGCAAAATTTAAAGCTTATAGAGAAAATGGTGCGGGTGTACCATTTAAAATTAGGCAAGATTTTGCATTGTCGGTCTCTAAAAAGTAAATAATTTTTTTAAGAATTAGGAAATGTGCATATGAACTTTTCAGTTTATTGGCAACATGCTGATGCGGTCAGTAAGACACTGTATTTCGTGTTATTGGCAATGTCTATTGCAACGTGGACTGTGTTCATTTTGCGTATTCTAGGCACGCGTCAACTCAAGCAGGTTGCTCAGGATCACCTTGCTCAGGCTTTAAAAGCATTAAAAGCCAAGCTTGCGCCATTAAGCTTTGACCAACGTAAAGCAGTTGCAGAACAAGCGTTACTACGTCAAATCTCAGCAGAAAAGGCCAATGCTGAAAAAGGTGTTTCAGTTTTAGGAACGATTGCTTCACTTGCACCATTTGTTGGTTTATTTGGTACGGTATGGGGAATCTTCCACGCACTTGTTGCTGTAGGTAAAAGTGGTCAAGCAGGTTTAGCTCAAGTTGCAACGCCAGTTGGTGAGGCACTGATCATGACTGGTCTAGGTCTTGCTGTAGCGATTCCAGCGGTATTGGCATATAACATTTGCGTACGTTTTAACCGTACATTGTCAAATGAGTTGCAAGATCAAGCACATGGTTTGTTAATTGATACGATGTTACAACAAGATTCTTCAACGCAAAAAGTTGAATCTGAATCTACCAGTAAAGGTTTAGTTGGAGGTCAAGCTTAATGGCTTTTCAATTGGGAGAAGACAACGATTCTGGCATGAATGAGATGAATCTCATTCCGCTGATCGATATTATGTTGGTATTGATGATCATCTTCTTGGTGACAGCCACCGTTGCTAACCCATCGATACCATTAACTTTACCAAAGACTACTGCTGAAGTAATCGCGCCTCCACCTGAAGCAATTACCATCAGTATCAATCAGAATGGCGATGTGGCTTGGAATGATAAAGTCATTACTTTAGATGAATTGGCTAAACGATTTGATGAAGAAGGTCAAAAGCCAGTAAAACCAGCTGTACAGTTGAGAGCGGATAAAGAATCTCGCTATGATACCGTTGCACAAGTGATGTCTCGTGCAAGTGAAGCAGGATTAAATGATCTTGCCTTTATGAGTGATAATTAATTTAAATAATTACAAATATTTTAAAACCTCCTTTTATGGAGGTTTTTTTATGTTGATATTTTGGCTATTGGGTTAGTTCACTTTTGTTATATAAAGTGAAGTATTTTCAGTGATCTTAGTCTTTTAAAAGATCTTGAAATTGGCTATGAAGTTTGAGTAATTTTGGTGGAATGGCAAAATTACAATAACCTTGCGCAGGATTACGGGCAAAGAAGTTTTGATGATATTCTTCAGCAGGATGGAAGGTGGGTGCTGGACTGAGTTCAGTCACAATATTTAAACCATCTGCTTTAAGCTGCTCAATAAATTGTTCAGATTCAAGTTTTTGCTGTTCATTGAAGTAATAAATCACCGAACGATATTGTGTTCCAATATCATTGCCTTGGCGGTTTAATGTAGTTGGATCATGAATTGCAAAAAAAACCGTGAGTAATTGTTGATAATTGATTTGTTGTTCATCAAATTCAATCAAAATCACTTCAGCATGATTGGTATCCCCATTACAAATTGCTTCATAAGTTGGATTGGGAGTATGCCCGCCAGCATAACCACTGACTACGTGATTGACACCTTTGAGCTGTAAAAATACGGCTTCGGTACACCAAAAGCAGCCACCACCAAATAGAGCCTGTTGCATGTGAAGATCCCTTTATTTTTAAATTATGGAAAAGACGAAACGATGCCAAAGATCATATCGTGAACTTGCTTAGTTTGTCATATAACCATTTAAGCATAGGTACAATACCTGTTTGATTCACTAAACAGATCTGTTTAAATTGTTGCAAAATTTTAAAAGCACAATCTATTCGAATTGCTGTAAAAACTTAAGCTTTTCTATTTAAGTCGAATCAAAAGACATTCAACGGAATGCCTTTTATATTCATGAGAATTTATTCGTCGTCTAATAAATCCATTTGTTTTGCAATTTGATAGAGGTTATTTGAACGATTACCTGTACGACAAAACATGAGTACTGGTTTTGGAAGCTCGTTAAAGCGGTTGGCAAAGGTTCTGACATCAACTTCTGTGATTTGACCAGCAACGACAGGTAGAAATACATAGTCCAAACCTGCAGCACGTGCAGCTTCTTCAATTTGAGCACTTGTAGGCTGTTCCGTTCCGCCTTCCAAATCAGGACGATTATTCATTACAGACTTAAAGCCTTTTTCTGCCACTTGAGCAATATGTTCTGGACCAATTTGACCAGCAAAACCAACATTTTCACTCATTTCGTCACTCCTATATGATTTAAAATCCAATATGCTATATATAATAGCATTAAGCTCAGAACTGAGTTTGAACGATAAAAGATTTATAAAAGAAATATCTATAAAAGATAACGCAATGGAGTGTGTATGTACGCATATACAGTTGAACCACTATATATTCCCATTGGACAAGAAGTCATAGCGGCAGATTTTTATCGACCTAAAAATCTAAAAAAACCTGCTGTTATTATTATGGCTCATGGATTTGCATGTTTAAGACAATTTAAGTTGGTGAACTATGCGCAAAAAATTGCACAGGCAGGCTATGCGGTTGTGCTGTTTGATTATCGTTTTTGGGGAGGAAGTACAGGCTTTCCTCGTGAACTGATTTCACTGCAGAATCAGTTGGATGATTGGAAAACCGTGGTCAGTTATGTCGCAACACAAAAGAAAATTAATCCAAAAAAAATAGCGCTTTGGGGGACCTCTTTGAGTGGAGGCTATGTACTTAGTCTTGCAAGTGAGCTAAAGAGTGTCCAAGCTATTATGGTGCAAGTGCCTTATGTGGATGGGGCAGAAACTGCAAAATTGTTTCCAATTCAACAGTTACCCAAGGCATTAAAAATATCCAGTCAAGATTATATGGGGGCAAAAGTTGGTATGCTTCCACGAACCTTACCTGTGGTACATCCCTTTGATTTATGTTTTATTCCGACCAAAGATAGTTATAACGGCTATATGTCGATTGTAAATCCAGACTACTTTTGGAGTGGTGAAGTTCCGGCACGGGTATTTTTTAATTTAATCCGTTTTAGACCAATTCAGACTGTCAGAAGTATTAATATTCCTGTGCTATTTATTGCAGCTAAAAAAGACAGTTTTATCCCCATTGAATCTAGCCGAGAAACGGCAACAAATATTGCACCTTTTGTGCAATATCATGAATGGGATATGGCACATTTTGATATTTATCATGGGAAATGGTTGGAAAAATCAATTTTGACCCAATTAGAGTTTTTACATCAACATATTGGAGTGAGCTAGATGATTATTGTATGCCCATCATGTGGCGCAAAAAACCGAGTTCCCGAAGATAAACTAAATGCTCAACCCACTTGTGGTCAATGTCATCAAAATTTGATTGCACTTGCTCCTATTGAGTTAAATGAACAAAATTTCAGTAACTTTGTCAGTCATAGTGATTTGCCAATTATGATTGATTTATGGGCAGAGTGGTGTGGCCCATGCAAAATGATGGCACCGCATTTTGCTGAAGTTGCAAAAAATAACCCCCATGTGGTTTTTGCTAAAATTGATACTGAAGCGAATCCACGGTTAAGTAGTGCATTTAATATTCGCAGTATCCCAACCTTGGTTTTAATGAATAAAACCACGGAAGTTGCTAGAATAAGTGGTGCGTTACGTGCTAACCAATTACAAGAATGGTTAGATCAACAATTGAATGCCCATAAGTAATTCACGGGCTCGGAGTTATTGTGTCAGATTCTCATGTAAAACCTGAAGGTACACTGTCTTTACAAACCATCGCAATGCCAGCAGATACAAACTGGAGTGGTGATGTTTTTGGTGGTTGGATTGTTTCACAAATGGATTTGGCTGGTGCAATTCATGCAGAACGCTTTAGTAAAGGGCGTTGTGCAACGATTTCGATTAATCAGATGACTTTTCTTGTTCCCGTAAAAGTGGGGGATGTGATCAGCTGTTATACCAAGCTTTTAAAGGTCGGTAATACATCGATTCAAATGCAGATCGAAGTTTGGGATAGTCATGACAGTTCTCGTGCTGCCAAACGTGTCACTGCAGGTGTATTTACCTTTGTCGCTGTAGATGTTGCGGGAAATAAACGCCAAATTCCTGAAGATGTAAAGCAGAAGTATTTAGCGTCGCAAAGTGCTTGAATGATCAAGATAAAAAATCCCAACATTGTTTGGGATTTTTTATGGAATAGGTGCTTAGATCGTTTGATTTAAATACTGTGTTAAAACATGGTATTGCTGTTGGCGCTTGATTCTGGAACAGCTTGTTGTACATCCCAGTGTTCAACAATTTTTCCATTTTCGACTCTAAAGATATCGACAATCACAACACCACGATCTTGTGGATTTTGAGCTGAATGAACGTGTAAAAATACTAAGTTTCCTTCTGCGACAGCACGTTTGATTACACTTTTTGCTTCAGGATTTTTTTGGAAATACTGGGTAAAGTGATTTACAAAGGGCGCTTTACCATCTGGAACACGCGGATTGTGCTGAATATATTGGTCACCAATATAACGATCTGCATATGCTTTAACTTGATGCTTTTGAAATACACCTTCATAAAAATCAGTCACAATGGCTTTATTTTGTTGCGCTTGTTGGGTGTTTGATTTCGCTGCTAATGTGTTGCCCGTTGCAGCAGTAGCAACGTGACTTGGATTTTGGGCACATGCAGTGAGAAACAAAATAGGGCTTAGAATGAGGCTGAGTACAATAATTTTTCTTGGCGTAGCTGATCGCATGGTTATTCTCTATAGTTCAAATCTCAATAGTTCAAGATGGTGGTGGAAATAACACCATCTTGATGAGTAAATAAGCATGAATATAGTGAATAATCGTCACTCATTATTTGTACTTTGGTAAATTTTATACTAACTAAACAGTAAGTTTTATTTACATTTGCAGATTTGTATTTATTTCTTTTTTAGGCGTTCTTTTGACACCCAAGCCCACACCATTTGGCATTCTACAGGCTCTTTTCCAGATTCATCCATAATGGTGACTGGAACCAGCGTTTCACCTTTTTCAGAGCTTTGCATTTCTAAAATTTGTTCTTTGCTCAATGTCGCTGTTGCTGTCATATCACCTTTAGATGGTCGTTTATATTCAATATGCATGCTTTTGATCAAGACAATTGAACTATCAGGAACATTCATACCTGTGACAAAGCCTGTTGCTGTTTCAGCAATCAACGCCATTGCAACAGCGTGTAATTGTCCAATATGGTTTTGCATGGCACGGTGGTTTTTAATTTCCACCACAACTTTTGAATGGCTGACTTCTAGGTACTTAATATTGGCTGTGCCCACCATAGGCACAACTCGACCAAACGCCTTACTCCAGAGCGTACTACGAATGCCTTTAGGGAATTTAGAAGTCGCTTTCACAAGTTTAGATAAACGGTTGGTCTGAGTCATGTCTTAACCTATAGTGTTGCTAAAGACCTTAGTCTTTGAAGTTATTAAATTGTAAAGGTACACCGAATTGTTGTTCTTTTAAAAATGCCATAACTTGCTGTAATGTATCGCGCTTTTTATCAGTTACACGTATCTTGTCACCTTGGATAGAAGATTGCACTTTGACGCCACTTTCTTTAATGGCTTTATTAATTTTTTTTGCGGTATCTGAGTCAAGTCCATCTTTAAGCTTGATCACTTGCACAATATTTTTACCTGAAGCCGTCATTTTTTGTGGATCAAGGGCTTGAATATCGATTTTACGTTTAAAGAAATGATTTTCAAGCATGCTATAGACTTGTTCACACTGGAAATCACTTTCAGTTGAAATTTTAATTTCTTTGGCTTTTTCATTAATTTCGATTGAAACGTCTTGACCACGGAAGTCAAAGCGTGTTGCAATTTCTTTTTGTGTGTTTTGAACAGCATGATTTACTTCAAAAATCTCTAATTCTGAAACAATATCGAAAGATGGCATAGTTTAGACCTTTACAAATGGAAAGAATATCTGAGATGCTAGGGATGTTTTCTTCATTTGCCAAGTGTTGTTTACATCAAAGGAGTGCACAATGATCCGTAAATTAGAAATTACAACATTTGAGTTCCCAGAAAATGCAGTTATCTGGGATGTTCGTGATGCAAAAGCCTTTGCCGAAGGCCATGTAAAAGGGGCTGTAAATCAGCCTATAGATGGTTTAAGTGCTGAGAGCTTGACTCAAGTGAATTCGGATCAGTCCATTTACATTTTATGTGGTGGTGGAAGTAAAGCGCCTCGAGCTGCTGAAAAATTAGAGAGTTTAGATGATTCTCGTGATTACGTTGTACTTATGGGGGGAACACGTGCAGCACGTGATGCAGGTCTCCCATTAGAACAGGGTTCATAAAAAAGCGCCGAAAGGCGCTTTTTTATTACGATAA
>NZ_WJYH01000022.1:0-70464 GCF_009668065.1 Acinetobacter sp. RIT698 | reverse complement strand
TGTTTGTTCTCTATCTCGGTCAGCGCTTATGCTAATAAGAGTGCTAATGATTTAAACGTATATCCAGAAGTTAAAAAAGATCAAAATAGAAATGTAATTTTATTAGATCCTAAGGAAAATGAAGAAGACTATAGAGTCTTAATCACTGCTTCTATGGAGGGTATGCAAGATTGTAATACCAAAAGTCGATCTGCAAAGTATACTAAAAAATTAGTTGAGGGCATGCAATATCCTTATTATGAAGTTGGTAAACTAGGTAACATAATTACGACTTTAATGGGTTGTTCTGAGATGCCTAAAATGGGTGAGATTCCTATTAACTTAAACGGTAATACTATACTTAATTACAATAGTAAACTTCCGATAGTTGTCTATGCGTCTAATGGTATTAAAATTAGCTCCAAGATTTTTAAGTTGGAAGAGATAAAGAAATCTAAGATACTTAATGATTAGGTATTGATTGTGTTATTACCTCCCAAGGGAGGTTTTTTATTTCTTCAATGCAAATTTTTTACATCATATAAAAATGTTCATTTAGCCATTCTTTTGCAGCATCTTCTGAAGAGAAATTTTTAACTATTGTATCGTTTGAATCAATAAATATAATTTCTAGATGGCTAAAGTCTTCATTGTTATTGTAGATGGTATTTATATGTGAAATCTTTTCATAATCTGAATGACTATAGCAATTTGAGGTGAGTTCAATTGCATCAATGGTTGATAGTTTTGAGTTTTCATAAAAACCTCCAGTGTTTTTGAAATCGGGCATTAATGATAAAAATTTTTCTATCCAATCACAACAATCATACCAAGAGTCAAAGTTCTTTAAGTTTTCAAATTTTTCAGTTGAAATAGGTTCTCTTAAGGTTGTAAAAATGATTTGTGCAAACAGACGAGAATATTTTATATCAGTAAAATCCACAATGTTGTGAGCACATAAGTAATGTCCTTGATAATCTTCCACAAATATTTTTTTCATAAGTTTGGTGTACTGGATGGTTAATGATTTATTTTTTTAGCTTATGAGTTCAATATCCAATCCTCTAGATTGAAAAATACTGAAGCTGGGTATACAAAATGATTCCAATTAGCTGACATAGTGATAAAAATGTTTTGATTAATATTTAACAAATTAGTTAATACACAATTTGTCATATATTTATATTATCATGGATCAAAATTTTATAGACAAACCTGACTTATATTAGGGTGAAAATTGAATAATTTCAAACAAATATTTATTATTTTAGGACTCATTTTTTCCATGGAAACATTAGCTAATCCGACATTTTCAAATGAATTATTATCTAAAGCCAAAAGTGGCGATGCTGTTGCCCAATTGGAGTTAGCCGATGTATATATTCATGGTTATGGTATTGATGAGGATGAAACTCAAGCTGAATTATGGGCTACAAAGTCTGCTGAAAATGGTAATGCTAAAGCGATGTATTGGCTTGGTGATGGATATGCAACTTATGCTGGGTTGGTTGAAGATATGGATCCAGCTGATGCTGATGAACATTACAAAAAAGCATTTACTTGGTTTTCAAAAGGCTTAGATCAAAATCATTCTGAATCTATGGTTGGCTTAGCGAATTTATACAGTCGAGGTGATGGCATCAATAAAGATTCTCAAAAAGCATTAGAAATCCGCAAGAAAGCTGCTTCACTAGGAAATAAAGAAGCAATGAGAGATATTGCATTTATGTACGAACATGGCTTAGGGGTCGAAGAAAATAAAGAAACTGCAAAGTTGTGGCAAGACAAAGCAAGCGATAAATAAATTAATAAAACCAAGATAGAATGTTTAGTGAAAAGGAATCACCATCGAGAGGTTTCTTTTTTGTATAAAAATTAGTATCTTGGATTAAATCTATATCTTGGATAAGATATGAAAAAACTTATAATTTATCTCTTTACAGCATTTTTACTAATTTCTAGTATATCTAGCTTATTCTATGGTCTTGATTTATTTGAAACTTACCATTCAAAGGGTAAGGAAACGCCAGATAAAATATATTCTGTTTCATTAAATAATCATGGCTCGGTTCATTATGTATCTAAAGAACAGAATAATAGAATTAATTCCTTTTTTTATATTGCAGTGATCAGTTTTATATTTTCAGCTGGTGGGCTTGCTTGGATTCAAAAAAATAAAGTTGGAGGTATCTAACGTGAAAGACTTAAATCGCAAAATCGAATGTTAATCAAACCCACTCAACAGAGTGGGTTTTTTATTGGACCCAATTTATGAGCAATGAAAAATTTACTATTCATTCTTGCAATGGGGGCATGTATTGGATTTGCCAAACTACTTGTCTCTGGTGGAAAACTTACATGGCGTTTAGCTATTGGCCGAACAACTTTAGGAGCAGCAAGATCAACGATAGCGGGAGCAATTGTTTTACAGGTTCCTGATATAAACCCTCTTACTTTGATCGCAATAGCATCAACATTAGGTATTTTAGGAAGTACGTTTATTGAGTCTTGGCTTAAACGCCAAGCAAACACGTGGAGTATTAAATGAAATTAATCGATAATTGGAAACAGTCATACAAGCTTAAATCACTACAGATCGGCGCAATAAGCGCCATTTTTTTGTTTTGAGTTTATTCTCTGAGCACTTTTGACTCTATGGAATATTATTCCTCAAGAGTTCAAAAACTCAATTCCCGAATAATGGAAAGAATATGTTGGCGCTTTTGTTGATGTAGCTTTGATTATAGCTCGTTTGAAAAAGCAGCCAGAATTGCGTGAGCCTCAGTTAAATTTAACCACCGTCAATACACTGATCTCAACACTGGTATCAAATACAAATGATTTAGCTTGGATGGTCGAAGCCAAAAAACATTTAGGTTTAAAAGAAAATACAAGCAAAACAGCTCATAACCCAACAATCCTAAAATGGCTTCAATCCTTGGGTTCATGGTGGCAAGAAGATGAAACACCTTGGTGCGGTACATTTTTGGCGTGGTGTCTAAAATCTACTGGTGTGGCATATCCAAAACATTGGTACTGCGCACTTGATTATGTGAACTATGGATTTAAACTATCAAAACCAGCCTATGGCTGTGTAGCAATCAAAACTCGAAGCGGTGGTGGCCATGTTTGCTTTGTTGCAGGTCGGGATAGTAAGACAGGTAGTTGGTCTGTATTGGTGGAAATCAATCAAATATGGTTTGTTATGCGCTTTATAATGAATCTGACTTTCAGGAATTTCGATGGTATGGGAAAACAAGTAAACCTGCTGAGTTTCGTTATGATTTGCCTGTTTTAAAAGGTGTATCTGCAACTGGAGTAACGGAAGTATAAAGTGAAATGCCCTCAATTGAGGGCTTCAATTTAATAAGGATTAACCAAGAGAAGTAGCATTAAGTAAATTAATTTCATAAAGTAGGTTTAGGAAGAGGAGTCTTTGGAATTAATTTTGAAGGTGAAGCTGACCCGAGTCCACAAGCCTTATTACCAGAATGTCCCCATTTTGTTACTTTCCCCCTTTCAATTAAAAATTTTGCTTCACAATAACTATCTTTTCTAGAATTATATACATCATAAGATATAATTTTTGAACCATTTGAAAGGGTATAGTTACCATTTGGTACACCCCATTGACTAATAAGTTCTTGCTCAGAAAGTCCTACTTTTTTATTCATTCTATCACTTATTTCCTCCCATCGTTTACTACCAAGTTGTTCGCCATTCGGTAATACATAGTTACTACATCCTGATAAAACTACGATTAATGAAGTGATAAAACATATTTTTTTCATAATTAGCTCTCATTTTTGTATCTAAATTCTTTTGATTGTTAATAATACAACAGTAGTAATTAAAAGTTAAAATTAATTGCTGTACTTCTATTTACTATTACGAACAGCCTTAGAGAGGGCAAGGTATTCTGTGTAGTTAAGTGTAGGGGCTAAAAAACCAGTTTTAAATTCTACATGCCATGCTTTGTATTTGTAACCTATAGGCTTCCATGGTGATGAGGTATTAGACCAATATTCACCATCTCCCAAACTAACCAACCAAAAGTGGGTTAGTGTGATTAACAGGTACTCACAATCTAAGTATCAGATGTATATCTTATATTCATAGCTACACTAAAAGTGTAGTTACAAGGGGTTGCATGATCGTCAGATCCTTAGTAATTTCAGTTGTGGTGATTTCCACCATACATGGTTCTCAGAATCTGAGTACCACCTTCAATTTAATCAAATTGAATTGGCAGTCTTAATCTGGCAACAACTGCCTTGCCATTTACTTTCGGAATATCAAACTGCCAACGTTTAACCGCTGTAAGCGCCAACCAACTAAATTCATCATTATTCCCAGATACAATTCTAGGTAAAATCACCATACCATCCTGATCTAAATAAAATTCTAACATTACTTTTGATTTTTGTGATTTATCATAACCTATAGGCATTTCAGGGTGTGGTGCATATAATGGTTTAGGTACCGAATCTAAATCTTTCAACTCATAGATTTTTGTTTTTCCACGCTCTAAATCAGCCAATATTTGAGTTGTTGAGTGGCTATTTGATGTATCTCTATTAAACTGATTAAAATTCTGTTCTTTTGTGATCACTGACCAACTATGTTTACCATCTTTTTTTGCAGGATAAAATTTCCATGACTGTAAAGAAGCCTTCGCAGCTAAGCCAAATGATGGCTCACTGGCTGAAAGCACATTGGCTTGACGCACATTTCCATCAGGATCTATAACTACATACACCTTAGCTTTACCAGTAGTTTTCGATTTAAGTAGCTCATAGGGATAAACTAAAGGGGCTGCTATACGAATCTGCGGTGCGACATCATACTGTAAATCTGCTGGAAGGTTTTTTGATGCAGCAGGGATTCTAAAAGGATCAACACCATTACTTAAACCTGCTGACACAGAAAATTCAATGGGTATTTTCACAAAGCCGCTTTGTGGCTTACCATTAATTTTTTCCGGTTCAAACAGTGCCCCCATGACAGCTTGAACAGCGGCACGTTCTAAATCGGGGTGTGGTGAATCCAGTACCTCAACTTCGCTAACTCTGCCTGTTTCAGTAATTAATACTTTAAGCAGCACTTTACCCCTATTACCGAAATCGCTAAGATTTTTAGGGTAGGTGATTTTTGGTCTTTTTATGTACTTTATAGGGGTATTATTAGTGGATAAGGTTTGCATTACCCCAACATCTGGCAATGACTCTGTACTAGTCGTATTTGGTATTACTTCAGCCCAACCTTCTATCGTCAACAGCAATAGTCCCAATAAATAAATTCTTTTTATTACCATCTTGATATCATCCATTTTTGTTTGAAGTTAAACTTAAAATTATTAATGCATTTAATCTCATTGGATCAATAAAATTCACAGGATTATTCCCCAAATAGAAGTTTTATACATTTTCAAATTAATTTCATTTTACTACATCCATGGTCAATTTGATAAAAACAACGGGTCAGTTGCATAAAAATATCTAAGTAGCAAGCTCAACACTTGCTACTAGATCATTTAAGTTTCTAAAGAGTGATTCAGGCAGTACAATGATCAACGATTATTGTTTAAATATGGTTACTTTTAAATTCCATCAAATAAAACATTTAATCAAATCTAAAATAAAATGCAAAAAAAACGCAACTTTTTGTTATAAGTATTTGATATTTATATTTAATAAAGGAGGTTGATGCGCCTTTTTTTGATATATTAGCCTTCATAAAATAAGCAATTTTATATATCGTTAAAATCCTAATACAGAAATATACGATACGCAAAAGCATATGGAATTATAAAGAAACAGTTGATGTTTTAAGAATGATAATTAAGTAACTACTATGTACAATAAGTGGAGTGCTTTGAATGATGTGAAGAATAAGGATTTTAAATAGGGCTTTATTTCTAGGAATAATTTTTGAATAAAAAACCACCAAAAAACAGACAGTATTAGTCAATACTTTAATGTAATAAAAAATAGTAGTTCACCACTGCTTTTGTTTTAAAATAAAGTCGCTATTGATGTTTTGCTATCTATTACATTGAATAACCCTAAATGGCTTTCTTTAAATGATTTTTTCTAAATGACTTTGTCTATATAATCAAAGCTAATTAAAGATGGGATAAAACAAATGAAGAAAATAATCTGTATTCTGATTCTCAGTTGTAGCGCACTTTCAAGCTTCAGTCATGCCTGTGATCCGACTTCATTAGACTGGGAGAAATTTTATAAAATCTATGATTCAAATAAAAATGGTACTTTTGAACTTAATGAATTTTTAAAGGTTAAAGATTTTGAACCATATCCTTGGCCAGATGATAGACGGTTTCAAGGCAAAGATAAAAACATTAAATTATTTAAATATTTAGATGAAAATCAAGATGGAAAACTTGTAGAAGATGAATTTGTCAAAATTTACGGTTTATTACCTAATCCTTGTGCTAATTGGCCTGATAAAGCTTGGTGGAAATTTTGGTAAGTGATTCAAAATATATATCCTAAGGTTCGTCAGAATAAGACGTTTTGTTTTTCTTCATCACGCGGAAAAGTGACAAACTCATCACGCATTTCAAAGAAATATTCATGAGCGTTTTCTTTATCAACATTCAATCAATCTTTGCGGTATTCTTCTGGTATGACTATGATTGAGCGCTTTTCATTGTCAGGCGCGTGAAATTGCTTCATGAAAGGGTGGTTGTCAGAATTGATCGTAAGCATTGAAAATGATCTGACTTTTGAATCTTTAATTACAGCATCATCGTAGATTGCAGTAACAGTAAACTGATCAACTTCGACATCAAGTTAGGCGAGGGCATCTCTGGTGGGAATTTCATAGTTTGAACACATTTGCGTTCATTCTTAATTTTCATTTTATCTTCTCTACATTTGTTATTATTTTAATCGAATCCATATAAGTATGAACGTATGCATATTGAAAGCAAACCTTGTCTCCATTTTTAATTATTTCGTTATTTTTAATTTTATTATGAAGATCAAATTGTGGAAAAATATTAAATGCCTCAACTTTATTTTCATCATTTTTAAAAGCAAAGTAGTCTTCCTTAAATCGAGCATTTATGGTTTTTACACCTAAAAAAGTACCGCATATATTTATTTTACTCTCTGAATTTATCGTGGAATTGATTCTAGATCTTATAGAAAAACTGTCATATAACCAAAAAACAAGTATTCCAATAACAAGCAAAACAATAAATTTCATTTTAAATTTACCAACTATCAACGATATCAGACTAGTCTTGAATCATTTTTCTACTCTCATCTAAATTTTGAGCATGGTTATATGTACAGCGGACAATGTTTTTATCAATATGGGCGAGTTGCATTTCAATCCATTCTGAACTGTAATTTTTTTCATGCAAAATCGTGGATGCTGTGGCGCGGAAGTCATGAGCAGTGCAATTTAGGCCCATTGTTTTTAATGCCTGGTTAATTGTGCTTTTGTTCATTACTTTGGACTTATTAAAGACTGAACAAAACACATATTCATCGTTAGATTGGATTTTTTGGTTTTTAAGGATTTCAACCATTTGCTTACTCAATGGAACCAAGTGTTGACGGTTCATTTTAATATTTCGCTCACCGACAAGAAGTTGATCTCTAGATGCAGGTGGGATAACTATTAAATCTTTTTCAAAATCTACCCAATCCCATGCTAGGTCTAGTTAGATTGGCAACAAACTATCAATTTAGAAGTTGCATCATTGGGGCTTGAAAGTCAGGGTATATTGTGGCATATTTTTGTTATAGTGCGCGAAGTTATAGTAATTCACTAGATATTAAGCTCACTTTTTAGTGAGCTTTTTTGTTGGTCAAATCTTTTATGATTAACCAATATTTAGTCAATTTATTAGATGAATATTCACAAAATTTAAACTTAATTACTAACAATATTTATATTTTTTAATTTATTGAATCACATAAGAATAGATAGAGATGATTACAGATATATTTAGTAAAACTCTTGGCGGGTTAAGAAAAGATTATTTCATTAGAAATCTTATAATTGGTATTGTTGCTGCTGTACTAGCTTGGTTGATGATAGATACATTAGAGGCTAGAGCAACCACACCAAAACCATTCTGGAATTTAGTTATTATAAAAGGATTTTTTATATTTAATGGGCTGTTATACCCCTATGCAAAATATTTATATGATTATGTATGGGAGGTTATTACTGGAGATGCAGTTTACGTTTATTCTATCAATATCATTACAATATGGTTCAAGCTAATTGCAAGATTAATGTGCTTCTTTTTTGCATGGGTATTAGCTCCAGTTGGACTACTTATTTTATATTTTAAGAATAGTTAATTTTTTAATTAAGCCACTTTTGAGAGTTTTTTAATACTTAAAGATTTTTAGTTTAGTTAATTAGCGAATACCCGAATCCTAGCAATCAGGCAGAATGCAACCCCTGAAATAAATCCGCAAAGTAGGGAGAAGATGATCCCGTAAAGGTCAGGTATTCGTTCGGGTCCACCATTCAACAGATAAATGTAGGCATAGAATGTAACTGGTGCAAGTAGAGTGCACCAAAGGCACAATCGTGCAGAAGATAAAGCGTTTATATTGCGAAGGAAGATAGCCATCGGTAAAACCAGTGTAAAGGTGATAGTGTATGTAAAGGGAAGCCCAAACATAAGACAGAGAAAAAACATCGCAAAGGCGCCACCAAGATCTCCTTGGAAAAGCATAACTGTACCGTATGCCATTCCAATGACTAAAGGAACAACCAAAGGGGAGATAGACACCCCCTGTTTCAGGCTTCCTTCATGCTGAAGTTTAGAATTTTTATAATGCATATTCATCAATCGAATGCTTGTAAGATTAGCTTGTCAATTGTGTCACTTTAGCATTGCAAAAGGTTTTACAGAAGACTTTCAATTAGATCAATAAATTATTGAGATTTAGTAGCCCCCTCACAGTTGAGGCTTTTTTAATACTTAGAGGAAAGCTATGACAGACACAGTACAGGCTAGAAAAGACTTAGAGCTTTGCAGTGTTAAGTGATTGATTAAAGCTAAGCAAGTCTTGATTTAATATCAAAGTTTGCTTTATAAACAGATTTACATATTTTGAGTTAGGGAGGCTATTGATTGTATGAAATATATATTTTTCTTAGCAATAATAGTGTCACTACTTATAATTATCTATAAACCTAGTATCCCCTCAGAGAGTAAAAAGAGTAAAGAATTTCATAGATTAGGGTCAGTACTAACGGAATGTCAGGGCATAGACCCACCCAAAGAGGTGGATAAGAAAAAGTATTACGATTATTGTAAATGCGTTAAGAATCCTGTTGATGCACGTAACAAGGAAGAAAAAGAGAAGAGTTGTATTGAAGATTTAAGAAGCCCAAATTAGTCGGGATTTTCTGTATTTTTTATAATACTCTGGTCATAAGAACCATGAGCGTAGAGTAAAAAGTATGCTCATTGCACGACTATAAAGCTAACGGATATGAGGGGGCGTTCGATCCGAATTTTTCGTCAGGATTAAATCAAATTATATTAATTTGGGCTTGAACAATAATTTTACTCATTTTATTTAATCTAAACTTCCTTTGGAAGGATTTTTAATTAATTGATTTAAATAAAGATTATGAAAAGTTTTAGCGAAAGTAGAATGTTAAATCTAGCCATACTTATTTGATTGCATAGTTTTAAGAATTAATCACCACCTTCGGGTGGTTTTTTATGTCTGTAAAAGAGTTGAGAATATCAAATGGCTTTAGGTTCTAATGATTTTCACTTAAAACTTTTAGACTAATACAACTGGCTTGTAATAGGGAATGAATGGTGCAATTTACCGACTATGGTAGCCTTAGGTGTTGGCTTAAGTATCTAAGGATTAGGTAAGCAGTACACTTATATACAAACCGTTCAGCGCAAATAAACATAGCCACAAAATTTTAACTAAGCAATGGCAGGCATCCACCAAGTTGCACTAGCAACCAATTCTAATTTAACTACAGCTGTTTATTTATGCACTTGCCTTAATGCAGTTGGCAAAGAAATGGGGGATAACGCAAGAACAGGCGTTAGATCTTACAAAAACAGTAGCTCAAGCGATTTAAATTGGTGACGGATCAGCCAAAACAGTAGATGGTGCGGTTACCCAATTTATTCAGGCAATGCAAGGTGATGTACTTCTTGGTGAAGAATTCAATAGCATCATGGCGGGGAGTTACAATCTAGCTGAAGCTTTAGCTAGAGGAATAAGTGTAACTTTGGAAATACTATAGAAACTTCGCCATATTGAGACGATTCAGTTTTAAAAATTACTAAGCATTATTTAATAAGTGATCATCTTGAAAACCATTTAAGCTTCTTTTATGTAGGAATAATTTGTCTGTTCATTCAAAGTAATATTCGTATTTTTTAAGTGTTTATATATGGTGGATTACTTTTAATTTAAAAGTTGGGTAAAGTTTGAATTAATATTTATATTTAGAATAAATTGGTTAATTATTTTTTTAATAGGGTTGTTGAATAATCGCTTGACACTATTTTTAAATTGAGTTTATATGTTTTATTCGAATGCTTAATGATTTTATTAAGTGTTTTATAAGAAAATTGATGTAATTTTATTATGAATAGTATTTTTAAATAAATACTTTTTTGAATATAAGTATAGGAATGTCATTATGAAGTTATTTAGTAAATCTATTTTAGTCGCTTTTTTAGGAATCGGATTAGTTGCTTGTGGTGGGGGGAGTGATAATAACTCGAACTCAAACAATGATTCTAACACAAATTCGAACAATGGTTCTAATACCAACAATAATTCTACAGGGTCGATTGTTGAGAAGCTTGATACATCAAAAGCATATAGAATTATTTATTCTTTTCCTGAATCAAGTGGCTCATCCAATATTACTGCGGTTAAACAAAATGATATTGGTATTATTACTGAGTTTGGTGCATATAAATTATCTGGAACTATTGTTGGTAAAGAAATTTCAGGTAATAAAAATTATGCCATAGCTCGAATAGCTGGAGGTAATATAGATTATGCGGCGGATGGGAAAACTCAAACGACAGATGTTTCTAAATATGCGAATGGATCATATTATTATTTTGTATCTTCACCACTAACGCAAAAACTTGAATCTTCCTCAATTAAAAGAGTGAATTGTACAGATATAAATGCGACCCAAGCAAAAATAACAAATGATAAAAGTAATAACTACTTTGTTTCTCCGACTATACATAATGGAAGTGTTACATTAAACCCAGATGGAGCAATAGGTATTTCATTTACAGCTAAAATAGGAAGTGATGAAACTTCATATAACTCATCAATGAATTGGGTTGAAAATTTTAACGCTTATAACTCCTTTAACTTATTAGGAATAGAAAATCAACAAGGTCAATCAAGTAATATAGGTACATTTAATATTTCTAATAACGGTAAAAATAGCGTTGTAGCAGGCTCTATTTATAAAATTAAACTTAAAGATGGTTCAATCTATGAAGGAGCTATGTCGATGATATGTAATTACTAACGAATAGTTCTTAGCTCATTTATGAAAAGGCAAAGAGAAAGAACGCTTTGCCTTCTTATTTAGGGTAATGTTCTTATTTATAATCTTGATTTTTATGTAATTTTAAAGATTTGGTGATAAATGGTGGTTGAGTTGATCTCTCTTGTGTTCTCGTTGCAAATAATTTTTACAAAATCTCTATCTAGCACTATCTCAAATAAAGCTAAAAATTTTTTAACTTTCTGGTAAGCCTTCCAATTTTTAATTCTTGCATAACATCATTAAATAGGTTCCTCTGATTAAAGCACTATTAAGAATTATCCTTTTCTCTTATCTATCGTTGATAAAATAAATTTCTTCTGTTGAAAATGCTTACACTACCTCTTACTTGCGTGCTTTAGGCAAACCTACAGCAGGGTACAAGGTAAGGGTAGATATCAAAACTCATCAATGTTTTTATTAAAACGAAAATGCCAAAACGATTGCCCACTTGGTTTGTCACCTTTAAAACAAAGCTCATCGCTATTTATCATCAATGTGGTAAAACGTTCATTCTCATTCAGTTCACTTAACACAACAATTTTGAACCCATGTTAACGAAATTGTTGCTGTTGAAGCTCTGGTTTATTCTTTAGACATTTTAGAGCACTGGATATTACTTATTTAATAAGCAGGGTAAGCCAATACACGCTAAAAACATCTATTGGATGCATGAGAATATAAGATTAATTGATCAAGTTAAAATAGATTTATTCATGTTATCGATATTAATATACAAATGTTATTAATATTTTTAAATAAAACATTTAGTTTTATTAAATTTGATTGGCATTATTTCTATGCTGAAATATCACTGATCTAACCTTGTTTTAAATTAATTTATTGAAATTTAAAGATATATATTACTTTTAATGTTTGGTTTTAGTTTTGTTTGATATTTTTTTTAATAACTATTCTTGTATTTTATACGCTTAATAGTATATTAAATTTGTACAATTTTTTTACAGCAAATATAGTGTTTTGTATTTTATTTTTCTATAAAAATGATAAACTGTTCACATTCTATGCGAGGCCATGGGGGCTAAATGAAAGAAGAAATAAAAATCGCTATATTCGGTTTGAGTTTAAATGTGCTCGATGCAATTAAGCAGAAAATACGATCTATGTATGATGACTCACTTCAAGTAAGTTGGGCGAATATTGCTGACCCTCATTTAGATATTCTTCTTGTAAATGATATGTTTTTTAGTTCGCCTACAATTCAAAATTTGGTTGGTGTAAAAAAAGTCCCTTATTTGCGTCTGGTCAATAAGAATGAAAAATCAGGGCAAATAGAAGGAGATAAATTATATTTACCTTTTTCTCCCTCAGATGAAATTCGAAAATGGTTTAAAGATCGCTATTTACATGTACCTGTCAGTGATAAAACCGTCAATATTGTCAATCAGATTTCTAAAAAAGCCGATTTAACCAAGGTGGTTGCTGAGCTTTTTAATGAACGAAATGGCAACGTTCAAGTATTCGACTCAAAAGGCAACATCGCATTAGTTAATATTCGCACACAGCAAGTTTGGATAGACCCGTTACGAAAAGTGCAGGGAACGGATGTTTCTTTAAATTTTACTTATGCAACTATGCAAATGGCACAGTCTGTCAGCACTTTTCAAGGTATAGAACTTAGATCTTGGGTGTGGAATTTATTGTGGTATTCAGATGATGTCAATATTCCAATCAGTTCTAACGATTGCTATAAACTGCTAGATTGGCCGCAACCGAATCATCAAAATGAACGGCAAATGGTTTTTAAAATTGCAGCGTGTTTTGAATTGGGAGCAAGTGTTTCCCAAGTGGCTCAGAAAACAGGTTATAGCAAAGAACAAGTCGCTAAATTTGTTTCAATTGGCATGTTGACCAATTCACTGAAAAAAATAGCGATTGAAGATGCAAAATTGCTCACTGAGGAAAAACAATCTTCAGGCATTTTACGTGGGTTTTTTGGTAAGTTAAGGAAAAAATTAGGGCTTTAAGTGTGTGAAAAACATGCGAATCAAATAAGGCTTGTAAAAATTAACCCTTAAATCAAGTTTGTTTAAACTGACACGATAAATAAATGCATAGTCAGTTTATATGATGCAGTGATAAGTTTAAAAATAGGTGATGATGTGATCTTACAAAAGTATAAAATTGTTTTTGGCGGTAAAATGGGCGCTGGTAAAACAGAAGCAATCAAATCATTATCTGAAATTTCAGTCTTATCTACAGAAGCACAAAATACAGATGAGCAAGCACACAGTAAAGCTTTGACCACTGTCGGGATTGACTATGGTGAAATTAAATTAGATGAAGGCGTTATTGTTGGATTATATGGAACACCAGGGCAGGATCGCTTTGATTTTGTTTGGTCAGTGATATGTAAAGGTGCAATCGGAGCGGTCGTATTGATTGACCATACGCAAAAAGATGCACTTGAAGATTTAAAATTTTACTTTCAAAGTTTTAAAGAACATCTCAATAATATTGTGGTTGGTGTGACCCATATAGATGAAAATCCGCAGCATCTATTAAAACCTTATAAAGATTGGATGCAATTAAATCAATTGACCATGCCAATTTTTGCGGTGGATGCCAGAAAAAAAGATGATGTATTGGTCATGGTTGAAGCACTTATTGCAAGAGCAGAAGTTGAATTTGGCTAATTGTCGATATAGTAGATCATAAATTATAAAATCCCGTTGTTGTAACGAGGGTTGTACAGAACAATGTTAAAGGCGTATACAGACTGAATACGCCTTATTTTAATGCTTTTGAAATAAAAAATTGCCATCATCTTAAAAAATAGCCGATAAAAAGTGTTGTTCGCGTAATATAAGCACCAAGATAAAACATTTTATTCAGTTTGCACAAAAATAGTGCGTTAAAATTGTGCGTAATAATTTTAAAATGAGAAGTGTGTTTGAATATGGTGCAATTCTATTTGCACTCAGTATAATAGATGGAATTTAATCGTTGCTAAGCTTATTTTCTGATAAGAAATTCAATATTTTAGCAATTATTTTAAAAGTTGGTATGCTACTTGCTATATAAATACCAACTACTAACACGCACTTCACAAGTGCAACAAAAATTCATTGGAGCAAAATGAGCATGGCGAACAAGGTCCTTCAACTCATACAAGAAAGTGGCGCAAAATGGGTCGATTTTCGCTTTACTGATACTAAGGGTAAAGAGCAGCACGTAAGCTACCCATCAGACACTATCGATGAAGATACTTTTGAAGATGGTAAAATGTTTGATGGTTCTTCAATTGCTGGTTGGAAAGGCATTGAAGCATCTGACATGATTTTACGTCCAGATCCTGAAACTGCTTTCCTTGACCCGTTCTTTGCTGAAGCAACCATCGTCGTTACTTGTGATGTTATTGAACCATCTACTGGTCAAGGTTATGACCGTGATCCACGTTCGATTGCTCGTCGTGCGGAAGAATACCTAAAATCAACAGGTATTGGTGATACTGCATTCTTTGGTCCAGAACCAGAATTCTTCGTTTTTGATGAAGTTAAATGGGACATCGATATGTCTGGCGCTCGCCATACATTAATCGCTGAAGAAGCTGCTTGGTCTACAGGTAAAGACTACGAAGCAGGTAACTCTGGTCACCGTCCTCGTGTTAAAGGTGGTTATTTCCCAGTTCCTCCAGTAGATTCTTCACAAGATATGCGTGCTGAAATGTGTGCACGTATCGAAGACATCATGGGCCCTGGTCGTGTAGAAGTGCACCATCATGAAGTTGCATCTTGCCAATTAGAAATTGGTGTAAGCTTCAATACGATGGTTCGTAAAGCTGACGAAGTTCAACAGTTCAAATATGCTGTATGGAACGTTGCGCATCAATATGCGAAAACAGCGACGTTTATGCCTAAGCCTATGGTTGGTGATAACGGTTCAGGTATGCATGTTCACATGTCTATCTCTAAAGATGGCAAGAACTTGTTTGCTGGTGATGAATACGCTGGTCTTTCAGAAATGGCGCTTTACTTCATCGGTGGTATCATCAAGCATGCGCGTGCATTGAATGCGATCACAAACCCTTCTACTAACTCGTATAAGCGTTTGGTTCCTCATTTCGAAGCGCCAATTATGCTTGCTTATTCTGCACGTAACCGTTCTGCTTCTATTCGTATCCCATACGTTTCTAGCCCTAAAGGTAAACGTATTGAAGCGCGTTTCCCTGATCCAATGATGAACCCATACTTAGGTTTTGCGGCATTATTGATGGCTGGTCTTGATGGTATTCAAAACAAGATCCACCCAGGTGAAGCAGCTGATAAAAACTTATATGATCTTCCTCCTGAAGAAGAAGCTAAAATCCCAACAGTTGCGCATAGCCTAGATATGGCACTTGAAGCACTTGAAGCGGATCATGAGTTCCTTCTTAAAGGTGGTGTATTCACAAAAGAAATGTTGGATGCATACATCGAGCTTAAAACTGAAGATGTACGTCGTTTAAATACGACGACTCACCCAGTTGAATTTGATATGTACTATAGCTTGTAATTCGTTTTCGAATTTAAGTGATGAAAAACCTGCCTTGTGCAGGTTTTTTTATGCATGAAAATTAGAAATTCAGCATTTTAATTTTAAAATTATGAGAGAGGAGAATTGTCAGTAATGGTGTGTTTGGATTTTGACGATGTTGAGTTTGAAGATAAAAAGCCAGTTAAATAACTGGCAATGAATAAAATTTAAAAATATGCTTAATGTGAACCCGTGATATTCTGTTGATATTTCACCATATATTGTTCACGAATTTCATTGCGCTCATCAGATGTTGATGCTTTTTGCATTTTTTTGCGCATTTCGTTGCGTTCAGCGGTGCTCATTTGCTGCCAGACTTCACGCATTTTTTGCTTTTCTTGTTCAGGAAGCTGAGTAAACCAATCCATGCGTTGTTGCAGTGCTGCACTTTGATCAGTCGGAATTTCTTTTAAATTTTGATAGCGTTTAATTAGTGCTTTTTGTTCGTCCTCAGAAAGGGCATCCCATGTTTCATTGACTTGACTGTTCGCATCTTTAGAAAAAATCCAAAAACGTTCAAATCCAGCAAAACTTGTTTGTAGAAAACCAATAGCACAAAATGCCAAAGCTAATTTTCTAGCTGCCATGAGAATTTTTATCCTCACCAAATACAGACAACATATCTAAATCTTCCATCATTTGAGGTGAAAGTTTAGGGCTAATCACCACTTGTTGCGGAGTTTGCGATTCTGGTGATACATCAAAAACATTTGGAATCACAACAAAACCAGTAATTGCCGCTGCAAGCGCAAAGCCAGTCATTTTCCAGTGACCAAAACGTGAGGTTTGTTTATCTTGGATATGATCAAGCACATTGTTCATCACCACTGCTTTATTGCGGTGATTACGTGCAGCTTCATCCAGTTTTGCCGTCACTTGTTTGGTGAAATCATCATTATTCATGTGATGAACCTCCATACGGATTTAAATGTGAGAGCGAAGTTCTTAGTCCTTGAATAGCTCTGTGATAATGGGTTTTTACACTACCTTCTGTACAGTTCATAATAGATGCAGTGGTTTGAGTATCAAATCCTTCCCAAGCGCGTAACATAAATGCTTGTTGCTGGCGTACAGGGAGGCGGCTAATGGCTTCTTGAATTTCCTCAACGGTGACATCTTGATCTAGAAATTGAAGTGGATTAGGTGTGGATTCATCCACAATTTCCATGGCCTCTTCATCATCAGAATCTAAATCAATTTTTCGAAATAACGAAAATGGAGAAGCGCGTCGTGCTTCTTTGCGTCGCCAATCTTGTAATTTGTTATTTAAAATTGTATAGAACAGTGGATACCACTCTTCGGTAGATTTCTCAGCATAAGATTTATGTAAGGAAATAAATGCTTCCTGTACCAAATCCATCGCAATCCCATTGTGACCTTGGGTTGCATTTTCCATCATCACTAGGGCACGACCCGTCACGTCCTGCATGAAAAAACGCAGGCGCTGCTCACTCGTACTCGTTTGAGCACTTGCTGTTTCAGACTGTGACTTCTTTGGTGCTAAGTCCATAGAGATGGAAAATCCCGTCATGGGTACCCACCATTATTTTAAATTCATATCTCTATAACGTTAAAAAAATGGTTTGGGTTGACATGTAAATCAATTATTTTTTTCAGTTTAAATGATTTTTTCCAATAACGGGCAATATTTAAAATAAATTAACCTTATAGTCGTTGTCTAACCATTTCAAAGAAACAAATCGAGCCTGCAACTGCAACATTGAGGGATTCTTGACCACCAGGTTGCGGAATAGATACCGCTTCTGCGCGTTTAAGGGCAAAATCTGAAACGCCTTGACCTTCGTTACCTAGAATCCAAACACATTGTTTGCGCAGGTTTTTAGTGTAAAGGCTTTCTGCCTGATGCGAACTGGTGACATACACAGGAATTTTAAATTGCTTGAGTAGGTCTTCAAGGATCACGTTTTCATATGTGTGTAATGAAAAATGCGCCCCCATACCGGCACGTAATACTCGTGGTGACCATAATGATGCAGAACCTTTGGTACAGACAATTTGTTCAATACCCGCGGCGGCGGCTGATCTGAGTAATGTGCCAACATTGCCCGGATCTTGGACATTTTCAAGAATTAGCGTGTCTTCAGTAAAATTCAGTGCCTGAGTTGAACTTGGTAAATCCACAATGGCTAGACATGCAAGGCTGGTCCCAAGGGTACTTAAATCTTTGTATAAAGATTCACCCACCACAAACACGATACCTTGATATTGGTCAAGGATACTGCCTAAATCTTCATGATCTAAGGCATGTTCAGTGGTGAAAATTGAATTGATTTTTCGACCTTTTTCTAACCATGCAAGCGTAAGATGGGTTCCCTCAAGTACAGTTTGTCCCTGTTTTTTACGGTAAGTGTTTTGTTCAATTAAACCTCTGAGGTGTTTAATTTTGGGATTGTCTTTTGATTCAAGGAAAATTGTAGGCATGGGAGAGTACGTCCAAAAAATTAAGTAGGGTCTGTGATCATTCTATAAAGAAATTGCAACAGACCCTAGCTGGCGTTACTCCCTAAATAGAGAGTAAGAAAAGAGAGAAGAATTAGTTGTGGTAGCTGGTAACAAGCTCAACTTCATTCTTAGAACCAATGATAACAGGAACACGTTGATGTAACTCAGTCGGTTGAATCTCTAGAATACGTGTACGACCTGTAGTCGATGCGCCGCCAGCTTGTTCCATTAACATACTCATTGGGTTGGCTTCATACATTAAACGTAGACGACCTGCTTTTTTAGGATCTTTAGTATCGTATGGATATAAGAAAATACCGCTACGACATAAAATACGATGAATATCACCCACCATACACGCCACCCAACGCATATTGAAATCTTTTTCACGTATAGATGTTTTACCCGCTTGTAGTTCATCGATATAACGTTTTACAGGCGCTTCCCAATGACGTTGGTTTGATGAGTTAATCGCAAACTCTTTGGTATCCGCAGCAACTTGAATATTTTCAGAAGTGAGCAAGAATTGCTTTTCTTCAGGGTCGTAAGTGAAAAATACAACACCCGCGCCAACGGTCAAAGCCATCATTGTCGATGGGCCATAAAGCACATAACCTGCTGAAACTTGTTGAATACCTGCTTGCATGAAGTCTTCAGCTTGCGTTACGGCATTTTGAGCAGGAAGGATAGAAAAAATTGTTCCTACACACATATTAATGTCAATATTGCTTGAACCATCTAATGGATCAAATAAAACCAAATATTTGCCATTTTCTTGAGCTGGGGTAAATTCATCTAATTCTTCAGATGCGAGTCCACCTACATTTGGATTGGCTTTTAAAGCATCAATCAAATAGTCATTTGAAATCACATCAAGTTTTTTTTGCTCTTCACCTTGTACATTTTCATGTTGTGCACTCCCCAAGACACCAGCTAAAGCACCTTTCTGTAAAGCCTGATCAATGGTTTTGCAGGTATTTGCAATTGTTTCAATTACATTGGCAAGTTCAGATGTTAAGTTCCCTTGTTGTTGTTCTAAATATTGGGATAGGGTGCGATATGACATATCAGAGGTGCTCCAAAAGCGATAAATTTTTACAAACCAAATAATGGAGGCTATTTTAGATGAGTTCAGCACAAAATAGAAATTATCCTGTGTTATTTGTCGTGAAATTACCCTTGAAAGTATTTTAGAAAGTGTTATGTTGAATATACGTACAATAGCGTAAAGGAGCACTGACATGACAACGACAAAGTTTGAAGCGACTCCGACTCCAAATGAAAGCATTGATTTAAAAGATATTAGTGCTGAAAAAGTGAAAGAAGCATGGAAGAATTACGAAGCTAAGCCTGAATTCAAAGAATTCAATAAGCATGACATGATTGAATCTATGCAAAGCCCCAAGCCAGATGAGTCAAAGGCTTAATCAATAAAAAGCGTTCATTACTATATGAGCGCTTTTTTCTATTCATATATTTTATATTAAGCCCGAACAATAACGCTTCATGATAGAAATTGATCACAAAACAGACATTATCATTCCGTTTAATAAAATTGGTGAAGCGGAGTGGGATGTTAAAACTCGCCTAATTTTAGAATCTCTAGCTGATTTCAATGATGATGAGATTGCACCCGCAATTGATGATGAGCAAATTTTAAAACTTGAACAGCGTTTAAATTGTCGCTTACCTGAATCTTTAAAGATCTTCTATCAACACTTTGGGATTGCTGATATTGGTGAACAATTACAGCAGTTTGATGATATTGGCTACTTAAAAGATATTTGGGCAAATGCACCGCAATATGCGCCTGAATTTAGTCAGACCGATTTAGCAGTTTTACCTCATCTGATTACATTTAGTGATTATCTTGGTAATGGCAATATGTTTTGCTTTCATGATATCAGCAAAGAAATCTATTACTTTGATCATGACGACACGCCTTATTTAAGTAAAATATTGGACTGTGTGGATGACTATATTAAAGGTTGTCTGATTTTAGTGCAGTCTGAGTTTTTTGCTGAAGCACATCCAGATGAAGTGGATGAATGGGTAGAGGAAAGGTTTATTGCGTTATTTAATGAGCAAATACTCAAGAAATGGCGTTATTAATATAAATTACCATTGAACATTCTAAGCAGTTTCTTATTTTACTTTACTAAATCAAGACTTTATCTTGAAATGGAAAAGCGCTGAATGAGAAGAATTTCTGGTAAAAATGCCCAATTGAATTGGGCATTTTTTATGGTCTATTTTAATAATGCAACTTTGGCATTATTTTAAAAGAGGAGGAACGGCTTCGTAGTTGATTTCAACACGGCGGTTTTCTTTCCAAGCAGCTTCATCATGACCAGCATTGATTGGCATTTCTTTACCGTAGCTTACCGCTTCTAATTGGTTTGCTTTAACACCATTGGTGATCAGGTAGCTTTCAACGGCTTTAGCACGACGCTCACCTAAAGCCATGTTGTACTCACGCGTACCACGTTCATCTGTATGACCTGTTAATGCCACTTTAGAGTTGGCATTGGCAATCAAGAACTGCGCATGTGCTTGTAGTGTTTGGTAGTCATCATTGGAAAGATCACTACTGTCATAATCAAAATGTACCACACGTTTTGCTAAAAATGCTTTATTGGCTTCAGTCACGCCTTTAGATGAAGCACCATTTAAGTTTTGTGCATTTAAAGCAGCATCTTCACTTAAACCACTGGTATTTACTGTCGTCGCACTATTTGGATTGGTTCCTGATTCTACAGTGGCAGCAGGTTTACGGCTTGCACAACCTGTCATCACCAAGCTTGCTGCTAATAAGGGTAAAGCTAGATATTGAATTGACTTCATGTTGATCTCCGGTATTTCAATTTTAAATAAGTGATTTACATCTTGATTAAATTATTTAGGGGCCCAAGCCGGTTCACGTACTTCACCTTGTTCACTTGGTAAGTTCATGCGGAAGCGACCATCTGTAGACATGATTGCCAATAAGCCACGATTACCCTCACGTGTTGCATAAACTACCATTTGCCCATTTGGAGAAAAGCTTGGTGATTCATCTAAACTTGTTGGTGTCAAAATATTGGTGATACCTGTAGAAATTTCCTGAATGGCAACTTTGTAGTTACTACCAGAAGGGCGGTGTACCAATGCCACATATTTACCATCGGCACTTAATGTACCGCGTGCATTAAATGCACCACGGAAAGTTAAACGTTTGGTCGAGCCGTCATCAAAACTATAACGGTAAATTTGTGCTGATCCACCACGGTCAGATGTGAAAATAAATGATTTTCCATCTGGAGCATAACGTGCTTCTGTGTCAATTGCGCTATCGTTGGTCATGCGCTTCACTTGACGTGAATCTAAATCCATTTGATAAACTTCAGGATTTCCATGCATTGACGCAGTAAATAGCATTGATTTCCCATCAGGAGAGAAACTTGGTGCACCGTTTAAACCGCGAAATGCAGCGAGTTTTTCACGTGCACCTGTGGCTAAATCTTGGATATAAATAGCAGGGCGCTTGGTTTCAAATGAAACATATGCAATTTTTTTCGCATCTGGCGTCCAAGCAGGTGAGAGAATAGGATCTCTTGAACTTAATACCGTTTTAGGTTGCTCACCATCGGTATCTGCAATTTGTAAGGTATAACGAGTCTCTGGTGTTGCAGGGTTACGTAACACATAAGCAATACGTCCTGTGAAGTCGCCTTGAATCCCTGTAAGCGCTTGATAAATTGCGTCACTGATCATATGTGCCGCAGAACGTACACGTGATGCTGGAATCGAGAGCAATTCATTTAATAGGAATTTCTGCTTTTCAACATCATAGAGTTGGTAATGTACTGCCAGTGAACCATCTGCATTGGTTTTAGAGTCACCTAAAACCACATAAGGAACCCCAGCTGCTTTCCATGCTTCTGCATTTATATTGTTTATGTTTGCAGTTGCAGGAAGATTTTTTGATGAACTGGTAAAGCGCCCAGAGCGATTTAAATCTTGTTCAACAATAGGGTAGATAGATTGATCATTACTAAATGGAATGATGGCAATTTTAGGTGCAGATTCAGGTGCTTTGGCAATTTCTAATTGCAATTGTGCATATGATGTGGTGATCAATGCTGGACTAAATGCAACAATAATTGCGAATCCTAATAGATGTTTAGGCATGATTTTCATTGGACTTCATGTACTCAAATATCAATTTTTAACTATGCTTAGCTTTGTAGCACAAAGACATGATTTTAATCTATATAAAGCATGTAATTGTGAACAAAAGATTATCATTGAACAGATTTACTAAAAAAATTAAATTCAAATTTATTACACCAATGAATTTCGGCTTGATCTTTGGGCGTTGTAAATGGCGCAGTTTTAAAAATTACTTTTTTATAGATTTGAGAACAATGTCGTTGTTGCTGCCATTAAAATATATTATTTCGTGTTCAATAGAGACTTATTCAATACGGAATTTGATGCGAATCACTTTTAATAATTGATTGAGCGATGACTGTTTAGACATTTCAAAAGGTGCTGTTTGCTGAATCGCCGTTTTGATTGCGTTTGAAAACGTTTCGCTGTCCTGTTCTGTGATTAAAATATCTTTTACATTCCCACTGTCATCTAAGTAAATAATAACATCGGCATTTTCTTGGATGATTGTTAAATTTCTCAACTTTTTAACAATACGATTGACTCTAGCGGTATTTATCTGCTGAGCCATTTGACTTTGTAGAAGTAATGCTTCCGTTGTTGGTACAGACGGTTTTTTTCGTATGACGCAGAAGGTGGGTGTTGTTGCGTATTTACTTCAAGTATTTTTTCTTGCTCGATATTTTTTGCAAATAATAACGCGGTTGGAAAAAATAATGAAATTGCTACAAATATGGGGTTAACTCGCATTTGATTTTCCGAGTGATTGTTCTTACATTAAATTACACCCTGCCTTGGCAGGGTGTAATTTTAAGATTATTTCACAGTAAAATTTGCACTAAAACTTCGTGCTTCACGTCGTGCATCTGGATCAGATGGCATCGGGAAAGGTGCAGCATTGCGAACTGCTTGTTCCACACTTGCTTTTACATCTGGGTCTGATGCATTGACAATGATCGAGGCCACAGAACCGCTATCCGTTAGTGTGACACGAGCTGTTGCCTTTTGACCTGTTGAGCCAGCAGGCATACGCCAAGCATTCCGAACTTTACTTTCAAAGTCCTTTTTCGCAGAAGATGCAACTTTTCTCGCTTCTGCCTTTTTATTTGCAGCAGCTTCTTTGGCTTTTTCAGCAGCAGAGGCTTTTTCTTCATCTAATTCGCGTGCTAGATCAGCTTTACGTTTTGCGTCCGCATCCGCTTTGGCTTTTGCCGCGGCATCTGCCTTGGCTTTTGCATTAGCATCCGCTTTAGCTTTTGCAGCAGCATCCGCTTTGGCTTTTGCAGCAGCATCTGCTTTAGCTTTTGCATTAGCATCCGCTTTGGCTTTTTCAGCAGCGTCCGCTTTGGCTTTTGCATTAGCATCTGCTTTAGCCTTCGCATTAGCATCCGCTTTAGCCTTTGCAGCAGCATCTGCTTTAGCTTTTGCATTAGCATCCGCTTTAGCCTTTGCAGCAGCTTCTGCCTTGGCTTTTGCAGCAGCATCGGCTTTGGCCTGTTGGGCCTTATCTGCGGCTTCTTTTCTGACTTTTTCAGCAGCTTCTGCTTTGCTTTTTGCTTCGGCATTGAGTCTTGCGAGTCTAGCTTTTTCTGCAGCATCTGCTTTGGCTTTTTGAAGCGCCTCTTGCTTGGCCTTAGCTGCTGCATCTGCTTTAGATCTTGCTTCAGCTTCTGCCTTAGCTTTCTCAGCAGCATTTTTAGCCTGCTTTACTTTTTCAGCTGCCTCTTGTTTGGCTTTTTCCGCAGCATCTGCTTTAGCTTGAGAAAGTTTTAAGGCTTTTTCTTGTGCTGCTTTAGCCGCTGCCATAGCCAATTGCTGTTCTAATGCGGCTGCCTTGGCCTGTTCGGCAGCTTTTTGTGCATCTATCGCCTTGGTATCTGGTGTGTTATTTGCTTCAGTTGGAATTTCTGGTGCAGTTTGATCGGGTTCCGCTGTTTGCTGAGTATTTTCTGCAACCTTGCTATCTGCCGTTTCAGTGGCATCAGTTTCTACTAAAGGCTTGGGTTCAGGCGGTGGTAAATCTTCAGGTTTAATTAAAACGGTTTTAATTTGCTTGGGTGGCTCAGGTGGTTGACTTAAACCGAGAAAAAGTAAGCCAGTAATCGCCACCACATGAATACCTAGGGTAAATCCAAGTGCAATCGCTTTTTCTTTAGATTGTGGCTTTTGAATATTTTTCATAACTTACTTTACAGACTCTGTCAGTAAACCCACTTGGCTTAAACCAGCATCTTGCAGTGTAGACATGAGTTTCATGACTTCACCATAAGGGCGTGATTCACTACCATTGATCAAGACACTCAATTGCTTGTTATTTGCTTGAGCCTGTTGCTGATTTTCTGTAAGTACTGTTTTTAACTCATCTAAAGTTAAAACCTCATTTTTATGGTTTTTGTCTTCAAGTTTAATCGTACCATCTGCTTCTAAAGTCACGATGGCTGGTCGGTCTTCAGATTGAATCGGATTATTGTTTGCTTGAGGTAGATCAACTTTAACACCCGTGGTAATCATGGGTGCTGTCACCATAAAAATAACCAATAAAACCAACATGACGTCGATATAGGGAACGACATTCATATCACTTTTTAAAGGCTTTTTGACGCGCTCAAAACGTCCAGAACGTTGGATTGTCATTATTCATCTTCCTGTGTAGTTCCCACAGACTGACGTTGTAATAGCGCCACCATTTCTTCTGCAAATAATGCACGATCTGAATAAATTTCTTCGCCTTTTGCAGTGTAATGGTTAAATGCTAGTACTGCTGGTATTGCAGCAAATAAACCAATCGCAGTTGCAATCAATGCTTCAGCAATACCTGGTGCAACAGTGGCTAAGGTAACTTGTTCAACCTGAGCTAAGCCAATGAATGCACTCATAATGCCCCAAACAGTACCAAATAAACCAATATAAGGTGCGACAGAACCGATACTGGCGAGAGAGCTTAAGCCTTGCTCTAAACGGCCTTGATCACGACTGAGTCCTACACGCAAGATACGTTCAGTGCCTTCAATCATCGATGCAGTTTCTGCATGGCGTTTTTTAAGTTTTAAAAATTCACTTAAACCTTGATAGAAAATATCTTCTAAACCGCTTCGCTTAGAATTAAGCTGAGCATTGTTATATAAGGTATTGAGTTCAGCACCAGACCAGAAGATTTTTTGGAAGTGCTCATCGCCTTGATGTGCTTTCTTATAGCCCATATGCAACTTGGCAATCAAATACCAACTAAAAACAGATGCGAGTACTAAGATTAGCATCACCAATTGAACCACAGGGCTCGCTTGTAAAATTAAATCAGAGATGTGTAAAGAAGATTCTAGTTGTGTTGCCATAGTTACATGTGCCAAAAGTATTTTTTATTCGTGAGCTAATTCTCGAAGAATTAAATCACGGATTTCGTCAGGAATTCTACGAGGTTTCATATCTGTACTTAAACATGCCAATTCCACCTCGCCAGAAGCAAGCATGATTTCACCACGATATATATTCTGTTGCAACACAAATGACGAAGCTTTACATGAAACTACACTTGCTGTAACAGTAATAAGATCGTCCATGAGTATAGGGCGAGAATATTTCAATGCAATTTTATGCACGACAAAATTGTAATCTTTTTGATGCCAATAGTGGTCAATACCGGATGCACGTAGCCATTCTGTCCGTGCACGTTCCATAAAGCGGATATGATTGGCATGGTATACGATACCGCCAGCATCTGTATCTTCGATATATACACGGATTTGGAATTCGAATTTATTACTCATGTTGCTATGCATTCCTGTGTTGTTTATTGCATATCTATCAATTGCTTGCCAGTATTTACTTGCGCTGATTCAATTTCAAATCAGTCAGTTAAAAAAACAAGAACTTTTTATATTGCTGATCTGATTGCTTGATTGAATTTTACGATATTTATAAGTGAACCTATCAACTATACCAAAAGCATCTATGAGATGTTTTGAGAGAAACGGAAATCTACATGAACAGCGGACTGGTTGCTTGAACAGTACGTGTATATAAGCTTTAGAGGCTATATTGTAGAAAGCAAATTGATTTGCCCCACTTATAAATTTGCACAAGAGTTTAATACTGACTTTGGCGCGAATTTTAGCACAAGGCATGCTTTCTCAAATGGCACAAGATTACAATCCGAATGAGGAGAGAAGGGCTAACGGAGATTAGCTTGTGGATTCTGTTAATGAAGTGGCATTACTGTAAGGAATCCTGTGGTAACGTTTAAAGCTAAAAAAATCTAGAACAAAATTAAACGCCGTAAAGAATATTTCACATAACACTCATTTTGTTGAATGGATTTTGATCTGCATGAAATTTTAATAAATAAAAAACGAATAAAATTTATTTCAATTTTAGTTGGAATATATTAAATTAAATCAATGATCTAATTTAAAAACGTAACCAATGAATATCAATAAAAGCCTATTTCATATAATTATTTTTCCTATATTGTTTTTTGTTAGTCCAACTTTTGCAAAAACTGTTAAATTTAAATATACCTCGAGATTAGCTAATCAAGGAGAGATAGATGCACAAAATGATCTTGGATGGATGTACGAGAATGGTCAAGGTGTAGTACAAAATTATGAAAAAGCGTTTGAATGGTATAGTAAGGCAGCTGCTCAGGGGGATTTGGATGCGCAAAATAACCTTGGATGGATGTATCAACATGGTCAAGGTGTAATTCAAAATTATGAAAAAGCATTTGAATGGTATGTTAAGGCAGCTGCTCAGGATAATGCTGTAGCACAAACTAACCTTGGATCGATGTATCAGAATGGTCAAGGCGTAGTACAAAACTATAAAAAAGCGTTGGAATTTTATAAAAAGTTAGCTGCGCAAGGTAATGCTGGTGCGCAAAATAACCTAGGAGTGATGTATCAGCATGGTCAAGGCGTAGTTCAAAATTATGAAAAAGCTTTTAAATTGTATAGCAAGGCAGCTGCTCAGGGATTTTTAGATGCACAATATTACCTTGGGTGGATGTATCAGCATGGCCAAGGTGTAGCTCAAAGTTATGAAAAAGCATTTGAATACTATAATAAAGCGGCTGCCCAAGGATATGCAGGTGCACAAAATAACCTTGGAGTGATGTATGTCACTGGTCAAGGCATAGCCCAAAATGATACGAAAGCATTTGAATGGTTTAACAAGGCGGCTGCCCAAGAAAATGCGGATGCACAAAATAACCTTGGATCAATGTATTACAAGGGGCTTTGCGCAACCCAAAGTTATGAAAAAGCATTTGAATGTTTTAGCAAGGCGGCTGCTCGGGGAGATGCAGATGCACAAAATAATCTTACTGAGATGTATGATAAGGGTTTGGTATAGATCAAACTTGATTCCACTTATGTGTACCATTTTATGATGTATACCACTGATCTGATTATTAAAATTAAAGTAGTTAGTGATCTCCTACGATTAATTAAAGCTCGTTTGTAAGAAGATCAACTCTTGGTATGATCAATTTAGTTGTCGGCTTATTCAACAGAAGATTATGTTGAATAAGCCGTTTAAATAACTTTGTACAACAAAGCATCTTAAATTCTAAAAAGTAGGTGGCATATACGTTAAAGTACGACCAAGAATCCACAATAAGAATAAAACCAAGGGTAAATGGAAGACAAGCTGAGTAACTGTAAATCCAATAACATCTTTGGCTTTTAACTTTAAAATTCCCAGCATGGGTAACATAAAGAAAGGATTAATTAAATTGGGTAAAGCTTCTGCTGCATTATAAATCTGAACAGACCAGCCTAAATGTACTTTTAAATCGTGTGCAGCCTGCATGACATAAGGTGCTTCAATAATCCACTTACCACCCCCAGATGGAATGAAAAAGCCTAAAATAGCCGAATATAACCCCATAACAATTGCGAAAGTTTCTTTGGATGCAATCGATACAAAAAATTCAGCAATATAATGAGATAGAGATAAATCCTGTGCGTTCATTGCACTTGTCATGATAAAAGCAATACTTCCATAGAGTGGAAATTGGATCAGTACGCCAGAAACCGCAGGGACTGCTTTAGAAACTGCATTTAAAAAATTTCGAGGTGTTCCGTGTAAAGCAATACCCAGCATTAAGAAGATAAAGTTGTAAGTGTTTAAACTGGAAATCGCAATAATCGGATTGCTTTTTGTAAACTCATTAAACATCCAGATCAGACCCAAAACCACAATTAAAATGCTCAGAATAGGGGAGTTTTCTAGCCAATCACCTGGGCGTTTTTTGCTCTGAACTTCGGTCTTTTCATTTTCAAAATGAATATCGAATTCATCAATGGTTTTTATACTATTGCCTTTAGGTGCAGACCAGAATGCAATGGCAATTGATACAATAATCAATACGGCAGTCATAATCATAGACTGTGGTAAAAAGATCGTTTCAGTAAAAGGAATAATACCAGTTAAATTATAAAGTGGTTCTGGTAAGCTCGCTTTGTTTGCCTGTAACTGAGCAGCGGAAGAACTAATACCCAATGCCCAAGTTGCTCCCATACCAATAATAGCGGCTGCGGCAGCTGCACGATAATCCATATTCAGCTCTTTACGCTTGGATAGTGCAATCACCAAAAGGGCAGTTAAAACTGTACTCATGGCCCAGTTAATCAGCGAAATCAACAGACTAACAGTCGCTACAAAAACAATAGCATTTCTTCCAGATGTTGGAATCTGAGCCATTTTTTGAATCAGCATTTCGACGGGTTTGGATACTGAAACCACATAACCAACGACAATCAACATACACATTTGCATCGTAAATGGAATCAAACTCCAGAAACCATTGCCAAATGAAATTGCGACCTCCTGAACAGGTGCTCCTATTCCAATCGCAGCTATGGCGACAATGATGACGCCTAACAGGGCAAAGATATAGGAATCAGGAAACCATTTTTCTGACCAATCACTGACTTTTATTGCAAATTTTTGTAATATATTCTGAGTGTTATCCATATTTAAATATCCTATTTATTCGATTATGAAACCAGTACATCCATGTTGAAAATATTGATTTTCGGGCGATAACGATCAACATCAGCAAGTTTGAATATTTGTATAAAAGACTCTCGAATGAGCTTTAGGTATATGCGCTGTTGAATTTTTTTTCTAAACTCACATTCCATGCAAGTTCACTCAATTTGATTCCTTTTTGGGTTGCTCAGTCAAAATTATCAACTGTCCTTTTATTAAGTTATTAACATTGAATTGGCTTTTTTATAAGTTTAAAGTTTTAAACGTACAATAAGAAAAACTCATTAATCAAAAGAGTATGTCAATCTGCATTTGCAGCGTGAAATAAAAGATGGCAATTGAATATCCGCTCTATATTTCATAACTTCAACACTCGACGAAACCCGTTCATTCCAAAATTATTTTTTTGTAATTGTTTAAATAAGCAGCATAGCTATATGATGTTTTCGTGTGTTTTATCTTTGAACTACCTTACTAACAGCCAATTGAGTGTAGGAATTTTTATTAAGTGCTGAGTAAAAAGGATGTATCGAAGAAGATTTTATAAAATAATAAAATTAAATATTAACAATAACTTATTTGTTTTGAATAGCAAATTTTTAATAAGATCAATGTAATTAAATGAGGCTATTAAAACCAACAAAAGTTTTTATTAAGTTTTTATTAAAATAATATGTAATATATCTTTACTATGACCGCCATCTTTTGTATTCTTTTTATTGCAAATGATAATTCTTATCATTCATATTTAGATGTTTTATTTGTTTTCAATTGGTTATGCCGTCCATCTACTGGAATTCTATTTATGAGTAAGTTTAACCTTCGTCCTATTTCAATCGCACTTTTAGGAATTACAACAACTTCAGTCTTTGCAAATAGCAAGGTAGAATCCGATGCTACACAACAACTTTCAACAATTGTTGTCTCTGCGGCAGGTTATGAGCAAAAACTAAAAGATGCGCCGGCAAGTATTACTGTGATCACAGCACAAGATCTAAAAGATAAACGTATAAACTCAATTGCAGATGCTTTAGTTGATGTTGAGGGGGTTGATATTAGCCCAGGCGCTGGGAAAACTGGCGGTTTAAATATACGTATCCGTGGGATGGATTCTGAGTATTCCCTTGTTTTGATAGATGGTCGTCGTCAGAACAGTACTGGGGATATCGCACCAAATGGTTTTGGGGAGTCAAATAATAGTTTTATTCCTCCAGTTTCAGCAATTGAACGAATCGAAGTGATTCGAGGACCTGCTTCTACATTGTACGGTTCTGATGCTATTGGTGGTGTTGTCAATATTATTACAAAAAAAGTTTCAAATGAATGGACAGGCTCCATCACATTAGAAGGGACTTTACTTCCAAACAGTTCTGATTTTGGTAATCAACGTGCTGCTGATGGATTTATTACTGGTCCAATTATTCAGGATTTGTTGGGAGTGCAACTTCGTGCTCGAAAAGCACAACGTAGTCAATCCAATGTGGGTTATCTCGATGTAAATGATAATTCAGTAGAGTTGAACATGGGGAATAACCCAACCAAATCAGATTTAGAAACAATTGGTGCTCGTTTAACACTTACCCCAACAAAGCAACATGACCTCTCCGTAGAATATGAAAAAACTGAGCAATGGTACGATAACAGTAAGAGTCAACTTGGTACGCTTGGTGCAAATGGTGGTTATGATAAAACAAAAGAGTTTAATCGAGATCGGCTAGTACTTGCACATACATGGCGCAATAAAATAGGGACCTTGGAATCAAGTATTAGTAATACTCAAACTGAAACGATTGGTCGTCTTATTCCAGCACGTGCTCAAGCAGGTTCAAGTGTAATTACCCCTCGTCTTTTAGAAAGTGAGGATACGATTTTTGATACTAAATTGGCCACACAATATTTTAAAGGACACAATATTACCCTTGGTGGGCAATGGTGGGATGCAAGTATTAAAGATGGATTAAGGGTAAATAAGGAGGTGTCATTTCAGCAACTGGGGCTTTTTGCTGAAGATACATGGGCACTTACTCCTGATCTAGCTTTAACCATGGGTTTACGTTTTGACAATCATGATACATTTGGTAGTTTTTGGACACCTAGAGCATATTTAGTTTGGAATGCAAATGACAATTGGACGTTTAAAGGTGGTTATAGTGAGGGATATAAAGCACCTCGCTTAGAACGTCTGACCAATGGGGTTTATAACATTGGTAGACAAGGAGCAGTTCCTTTTTTTGGAAGTCCAAATTTAAAACCTGAAACAAGTAATAACTTTGAGCTGGGTACTTATTTTAATAACAGTTCTAATTTTGATGCTAATATCACAGCATTTTTCAGTCAGATTAAAGATAAAATAGTCAATGGACCAGTGGAAAGAACCTGTGATGCTAATCTGACTAAAGCTGCATGTGAAGAAGAAATGGCAAAGCTTGGTACACCATGGTTAATGCGACCTGAAGATACTGGCAAACGCGCTTGGAATGTTACTCGCCCGATTAATGCTCGAGAAGCAGAAATCTATGGTGTTGAAACCGGCTTAAATTGGGAGTTTGTACCGACTTGGAAATTTGGTTTGAATTATACATGGACAGTGGCAGAAATTAAGGACAAAAAGAATGGTAATCCGCCTTTAAACGATACACCTAAACATATTGTTAATGCATTATTAAAATGGCAAGCGGATGATAAAATTCAATTATGGGCGCGAGGCGAATACCGGAGTGAACGTGCGCGTTTTACACCAGACTACTATAATAGCCTACCTCAAGTTAACCAAGAAGTTTATGATGCATTAGGTGATTTTAAAGCATATGGTTTGATGCATATGGGATCAAATTTTAATGTCAATAATCAGTGGGATATTGCTGTTGGTTTATATAATATTTTTGATAAAAACTTTGTTGATTATCAGAAAGTAGGCGCAGACTATTATAATCGGTATAAAAATACTCAAGAGGGACGCCGTGTTCAATTGAGCACAACGTTTAAATTCTAATAAAACCCATCTTCGATTAGCACTATAAAAGCCCTATTTGTATAGGGCTTTTATATATAAAATCATAAGAGACTCAAGGGAATATTCAATATTCCCTTGAGTTGATTATTTTGGTTCAGGTGGTGTCATCCCAAACTGTAAATAGGCTTGGTTGGTTGCAATACGTCCACGAGCGGTACGCATAGCATAACCTTGCTGAATCAAATAGGGTTCAATCACATCTTCTAGCGTGCCTGAATCTTCAGCCATTGCTGCGGCTAAAGCTTCAACACCGGCAGGGCCGCCATCAAAACGTTCTAATAACATCGATAAATAACGACGGTCTAACGTATCTAAACCATCTTTATCAACATTTAACATATCCAATGCACGTTGTGCCATGTGTTGAGTGACTTCACCCGTGCCTTTAACTTGTGCATAGTCACGGACACGACGTAACAAACGGTTAGCAATACGGGGAGTGCCACGTGCACGACGAGCAATTTCTTTTGCACCATCTGCTGTTGTGGGAACATTCATTAATGATGCTGAACGTGCAACAATATGAGTCAAATCTTCGACTGAATAAAACTCTAAACGTTGCACAATTCCAAAGCGATCACGCAAAGGTGAGGTAAGTAGACCTGCACGTGTTGTCGCAGCAACCAAGGTAAATGGTGGTAAATCCAATTTTATCGAACGTGCGCCAGGGCCCTCACCAATCATGATATCGAGTTGGTAATCTTCCATCGCGGGATAAAGAATTTCTTCAATCACTGGAGAGAGACGATGAATTTCATCAATAAATAGCACATCACCTTCTTCCAGATTGGTCAGCATTGCAGCCAAATCACCTGCACGTTCCAGTACTGGGCCAGAAGTAGATTTAAGGTTCCCCCCCATTTCACGGGCAATAATATTGGCCAATGTGGTTTTACCTAAACCGGGTGGGCCAAAGATCAAGGTATGATCAAGTGCTTCACCACGACCACGAGCAGCACCAATGAAAATTTCCATTTGCTCTCGTACAACAGGTTGGCCTATATAGTCATCCAAAGAGGTTGGACGAATGGCACGATCAAAATGATCTTCGGGTTTTTCAGCCCCACTGATTAAACGGTCTTGCATGAGTGTCTTAATCTGTCTTATTTATTCATGGATTTAAGTGCAGCACGGATAATGTCGCTTGCTTCAGTATAGTCTGCTTTCACGGCATTAATCAGTTTTTGTGCTTCCAAAGGTTTATAACCTAAAGATTGCAATGCCGCTTCAGCTTCTGCAACAGCAGAATTGCCCGTAAATTGTATTTGAGTTGAAGTCGAATTACTCGGTGTGGTACCTGTAGCAAAGACTTTAAAGCGATCACGAAGTTCAATCATTAAACGTTCGGCTGTTTTCGCACCAACGCCAGGGACTTTAACTAAAGTTTTGACATCACCATTCTCAACAGTATGTACCAACATTTCTACACTCAATGTAGACAAAATGCCTAAAGCCATTTTAGGACCGACACCATTCACTTTTAGCAGGGTGCGGAAGATGGTTTTTTCTTGAGCGTTAGAGAAGCCATAAAGTAATTGAGCATCTTCACGGACGGCTAAATGTGTCCATAAGGTAACTTTTTGACCTTTTTGTAATTGGCAAAATGTTGAGAGTGGCGTGTCAATCTCATAACCCACGCCATTTACATTTAAAAGTACGGTAGGTGCTTCTAAAGCTAAGACTTCACCAATAAGACATCCGATCATTGAGTTTGTTCACTTATTTGTTAATGGTTGAATAGTAGATGCCATTTGCTCTAAACGCAAAATTGCTTTAAGAATTTCTTTGCGATTTCGGGCAGATTTTATCCAAGCAGGCAGTCGAGAAAAATAACTGGAATTTCCAGTACTTTGTGTCCTTTCACGTAAACCAGCATGTACAAAAGACTTTAACACTTGTAAATGCTCAAGATTATGTACATAAATATTCCCGAAACGAGTATGGGCGACTAAATAAAGCTTAAGCCCAAAGTGAGTATGTTCCAACCTATTCGCTTTTGAGAAAACAATTTTTTGAGATTTTAGCACCAGTTTTGAGGTTTTTTTACATAAAGGGCAGACTGCTTCAAAATGTGAATTTGGGTTTTTAATATTCCGTATTTTTTCATTCACTGTTAGTTGAGCCCCTCCACAGAAGTGGCAACGTTCAGACAGATATACATAATAATAGCCATTAAATTCAATATTATATTGCGTGGAATGACTGTCTAAATGGCGATTGCATTTGCGACACGTAAATACAAAATGAGCGCGACAATTACAACTATATAGAGTTGTATCTAATGATTGATAATGGACAATTCCTGCTGTATCACAATCAGGGCAATGGACCCATTGATCGGCATAAATAAATTGATATTTATAGATGCCATCATCAATATGCCGCGCAGTCATCAGAAAAAACCAACCTTATTACCTTGGAGTTCTTGCGCTAAGTTATAGGCTTGATGGTCTGAAAATTTACTCACAATATCTAAGACTTGCATAATATTGTCATAGTGATGATCACTAAAGCGTGCACCAAAGCGTTCTAAAATAGACAGTAAACGACCATCTTTAAAACTTAATGTTTTATTCGGTGTGGTAAGGGGAATAAAGGCATCTAAAATATGCTGTAAACTCTGATGGGCAATAATTTCCAAACCTGATTTTTGCGGGTGTTCAAATATTTTTTCACGGGCAAGGTTTTTTGCTCGATCAATCCCAATCTCAATATCCTCAGCACAGTATTGCAGTAACGAACCTTTTAGCTGTCCTGACAAAATTTGATAATGTTGTTTTGCGAAAGCAGTGGTTACTTCATCTACCAGCCGTTTCATGACACGACCGCGTAAGGCTGCAATTTTTTGTTGCCAAGTCATATACGGCATACTAAGTTCAGCGGGAACGCCATAATCTCCTAACAAATCAAGAAAAATAGGTTCAACTTCTTCATAGCTGAGCATATTGAGAATAATACCGTCTTCTAAATCAATTAAGGCATAACAAATGTCATCAGCAGCTTCTAGTAAATACGTCAGCGGATGACGACACCAATGATACTCACCCAATTGAATTAAACCGAGTTGATCTGCAATCTGTTTAAGAATTTCTTTTTCAGCTTGATAACAGCCAAATTTAGCCCGTTTGCTTGCAGGAGTATTCCCTTGAGATTCGATGGTCTTAGAGAGCCAAGGATACTTTAAGTAAGCTCCTAACGTTGCATAAGTAAGACGCATCCCTCCATCATGAGGATGATAGTCAATTTTAGTAAGCAATCTTAAACCTTGGGCATTACCTTCGAACTGTCGTACATCTGCTTGTTGTTCAGGGCTCAGATCTTGTAAAAAATTTGTATGTGCAGCGTCATCAAACCATTCACGAATCGCATATTCACCAGCATGTCCAAAGGGTGGGTTACCGATATCATGTGCTAAACATGCAGCTTGAATAATTGCCCCTACATCCGCTGGGGAGATCCAAACGGGGAGTTCATTTTTGATTTTTTCAGCAGCGAGCATTCCCAAAGAACGGCCAATACATGACACCTCTAAAGAGTGCGTGAGCCGTGTATGAATACCATCATGTTGGGTCAGTGGATGAACTTGAGTTTTACGATTGAGTTGTCTAAAACTTTGCGAAAATATAATGCGGTCATAATCTTTATGAAATGGACTTCGTGCCTGTTCTGTACTTTGCTTTTTACTACCTAAACGAACTGTTGAAAGGAGTTCTAACCAACGCATTTGAGTCATTTATCATTATTCATTCTTTCGTTAATCGTATGATGCCAAATTTATTGAAAATGTACTAGGGGCGGGCGACATAAGTTGTCTTGGTCGGTTTATATTTGAGAAATATTTTCCCAGTATTTTTCACTCTTATATTTAAAATAATTCATAATGAAGTTATAAAAATTGGCCTCAACACTAAACCAATCATCTCTCGCTGTAATTGGATTCACGACAACAACAGAGCCATAATCAGGTTTTTCAGAATCAAGGCGAATTAAAAGCTGTTCACCGTGACCTAAAAATTATCCAATAATACAATCGCCTGTTAATTTTTGATCTTTTCTATCCACTAAACATTGAGCAGTAAATTTTTGAATGACCAGTAAACCAATTTATAATCTAGATAGTCCAAACACTAGGAAAATTTCAATGATTAAAGTTAATATGTTTAGACTTATAAACAGTTAAAATGAATAAACATTATCCTTGTATCATTTAAGAAATAGAGTAAAGCATGAATAAAAATTTCTTCTTATTAATTATGACCATTTTATTCACAGCGTGTAGCCCAACTGATAAAAATCTATCTAATCAAAACAAAGAAATCGAAACTCAGAAAAAGATTGAAGTGAGCAAAGCTGAAATCGAAGAAAGCATTCCTGCCAAGCCTGAACCAGTAGATCAAGCTTTAGCGACTTTTGCCTTTCAAGAAACGCCAGATGGTCATCTGACAAATAATTGTATTTGGACAGATGATCCAAATGCGCAAAATAAACAGTATTGGAGCATCTTACCAAGCAGTATGTTGAATGGAAAATCTAAATTTACAATAGAGGATCTTACGCCTAGCAAGGTGAAAATTGGGCAACCAATTAAAAACTGCAATGAAGCTTATAAAAATGACACGGCAAACTATGCGTATGCGATCAATAAAAGTGGTGATTTGGTCAATGCGGTTGCTCTCAAACTCGATCGAATGACTCAAAATGCGGATCATACGTATACAATTGATCTGAATAAAAACTCGCATCCTGAAAAAATCTATGTGTGCTATAACATGGAAAGTTTAGATGTATTTTTCATTGACTCTGTATCTCAAAACCCATATTTGGAACATATCAATGTCCGATTATCCTATGATATTGATGGTGAAATCGATCCTGAGATTTCTTGTGGAAAAGTCTTTTATCAAAAAAGCGGAATCATTGCGAAAGAAGATCCTAAAACGGGTGAGTTTCATTATACAGCTCAATAATTCAATTGTTACGAATCATGTTTAAAGACGAAAGTCAAAGTAAATCGGATATTTAAAACCAAGATTTCAGCGTTTTTTAAGTGGGATATGACTAGCTGAAATCTTGCTTTCACAGTAGAATATGCGCTCTCTTCAAGTCACATTGAGGTAGGTTGCCAAAACCTGCCCGTGGAGCCAAAAACAGCATGTTTATCGTTGCCGGTGCACCTGCACACTCTTCTTTTAAGCAAACACAACTATTAACACGCCTTGCGTCGATCAGTTCTGTTCAATCAATAGAAAGCCAATGGGTTTACCTTTTCGACCAAACGCTCAACGAGCAACAACAGCAATCTGCTTTACAGCTTTTAAACGATGGAGCATCGTTTGAAGTTCGTCAGGCTGCAAGTGACGAAGTCCAGATTTTAGTCACGCCACGTGTCGGTACAATTTCACCGTGGTCATCTAAGGCAACCGATATTTTTGCCAACTGTAATACACCTGTACACCGCTTAGAACGCGGTGTTTTGTTTACTTTAAAGGGGATTTCTGAAATCTCTGATGAAGTAAAACAAATTTTACATGACCGTATGACAGAAAGCGTTTTCAATAAAATTGATGACGCAACAGCTTTATTCTCTGAAACTGAGCCTAAGCCTTTAAACTCAATTGATATTTTGGGACAAGGCAAAGATGCACTGGTTAAAGCAAACTCTGAATTTGGCTTTGCCTTGTCAGATGAAGAAATTGACTATTTAACCGCTGCATTTAATAAGATGGGGCGTAACCCACACGACATCGAGTTGATGATGTTTGCTCAAGCAAACTCAGAACATTGTCGTCATAAAATCTTTGGTTCAGAGTGGATAATTGATGGTGAAAAACAACCATTATCATTGTTCCAAATGATTAAAAATACCTATAAAGAATCACCTACAGATGTTTTGTCAGCATATAAAGATAATGCTTCTGTAATTGTTGGTTTTGACACACAGCGTTTCTATCCGAAAAAAGATGAAGCCACGGGTCACCATATTTATAAATATAAGAGCCAAGCTGCCCACATTCTTATGAAAGTGGAAACCCATAACCATCCAACCGCAATTGCTCCATTTGCAGGTGCTGCGACAGGTTCTGGTGGTGAAATTCGGGATGAAGGTGCAACAGGCCGTGGTGGTAAACCAAAAGCGGGTTTAACGGGCTTTACGGTTTCTAACCTTAATATTCCCGGTTTTGAACAGCCTTGGGAAGAAAACTACGGTAAACCATCTCGTATGGCATCACCACTTCAGATCATGATTGATGGTCCTTTAGGTGGTGCAGCATTTAACAACGAGTTTGGTCGCCCTGCGTTAAATGGTTACTTCCGTACTTTTGAGCAAAATGTTAATGGCGAAGTAAAAGGTTTCCATAAACCGATTATGATTGCAGGTGGTTACGGGAATATCCGTCCTGACCATGTTGAAAAAGATGCAATTCAGCCAGGCGATTTACTGATTGTACTGGGTGGTCCTGCGATGCTCATTGGTTTGGGCGGTGGTGCAGCTTCTTCTGTAGATAGTGGTAAATTGGGTGAAAACTTAGATTTTGCTTCTGTACAACGTGAAAACCCAGAAATGGAGCGTCGTTGTCAGGAAGTGATTGATGCATGTTGGAGAATGGAAGACTTTAACCCGATCGTATCTGTACACGATGTAGGTGCGGGCGGTGTTTCCAATGCAATGCCTGAACTTGTGAATGATCACGAATTGGGTGCAACTCTTGATCTTCGTAAAATCCCATCGCTTGAACCAGGCATGTCGCCAATGGAAATCTGGTCAAATGAAGCGCAAGAACGTTATGTGCTTGCCATCAAACCAGAATCATTAGAGTTATTTGAATCGATTTGTGCACGTGAACGTTGCCCATTTGCTGTATTGGGTGAAGCGACTGAAGCGCGTCAATTGACTGTAAACGATCCATTGTTTGAAAACAAAGCAGTGGATATGCCAATGCAAGTCATGCTTGGTGGCACGCCACGCATGAGTCGTACATACGAAACGATTCAACGTAAAGGTGACGAGTTCGACGCATCTAAAGTCGATTTAAAAGATGCGATCTTCCGTGTATTGAAAAACCCGACAGTGGCTTCAAAATCATTCCTAATCACCATTGGTGACCGTTCAATCACAGGTATGGTATCGCGTGATCAGATGGTGGGCCGTTGGCAAGTTCCTGTTGCGGATGCTGCGGTAACCACAACTAGCTTACAAGGCTATACTGGTGAAGCAATGGCAATGGGTGAACGTCCTCCTGTTGCATTGTTAAATCCTGCTGCTTCGGCACGTTTGGCTGTGGCTGAGTCCATCACCAATATCATGTGTGCCAATATTGAACAGATCAGTGATATTAAACTGTCTGCTAACTGGATGGCGGCCGCAGGTCAAAAAGGTGAAGATCAAGCATTATTCGAAGGCGTAAAAGCCATCGGCATGGAAATGTGTCCTGCATTGGGTATTGCAATTCCAGTGGGTAAAGACTCATTGTCAATGCGTACGACTTGGAATGACGAAGGCGAAGATAAATCTGTGACTTCACCAATGTCTGGTGTCATCACTGCATTTGCACCTGTGTTGGATGTTCGTAAAACATTGACACCTGAATTGAAAAATGAAGATTCAGTTCTAGTACGTATTGATTTATCTAAAGGTCAGTTCCGTTTAGGCGGTTCGATCCTTGCACAAGTGTATAAGGCAATTGGTTCTGTTACACCTGATGTTGATAACTTTGATGAGTTCAAAGCATTCTTTGCATTGGTTCAAGATTGGAATAATCGCGGTTTGATCATGGCGTATCATGACATCGGTGATGGTGGCTTATTGGCAACTGTTGCTGAAATGATGTTTGCTTCACGCTTAGGTGTAGCACTTGAAGATCAATCTACTGAAAGCTTATTTGCCGAAGAAATTGGTGCAGTATTGCAAATTTCTAAAGCAGACTGGGCAAGTTTGACAGATGAAGTTGCAACTTCAAGTTTAAAAGACGCGATTCGCGTTGTTGGTACTGTCAATGATTTTGATAAATTGTCAGTGAACAGTTTGGTACTTGATCGTGCTGAATTGCAACAAGCTTGGACTGAAGTGTCTCATCAAATTCAACGTTTACGTGATAACGTAGAAACCGCTGATTCAGAATTTGCATTAATTGGTGATAAAAACCATAAAGGTATAATTGCATTACCAACTTTTGATTTAAATGAGCCTGTTGAAGCACCATATATCAATGAACGCCGTCCAAACATGATGATTTTACGTGAACAAGGCGTGAATGGTCATGTTGAAATGGCTGCGGCATTCGATAAAGTGGGTTTTAATACTGTGGATGTTCACATGAGTGATTTACTTTCAGGTCGTGTAGATTTAGACGACTTTGAAGGGCTGGTTGCTTGTGGTGGTTTCTCTTATGGCGATGTTTTAGGTGCTGGTGGTGGTTGGGCCAAGTCTGTACTGTTTAATCCTAAACTTCGTGATCAATTTGAGAAATTCTTTAACCGTGACAATACTTTCTCTGTAGGTATTTGTAATGGTTGTCAAATGTTGGCTCAGCTTGCACCACTTATTCCAGGTGCAGACAACTGGCCACGTTTCCGCCGTAATACTTCAGAAGTATTTGAAGCACGTGTTGTGAATGTGAAAGTTGAGAAATCTCCATCGATTCTTTTAGAAGGTATGGAAGGCTCTATTTTACCAATCGCTGTTGCACATGGTGAAGGTCGTGCAGAAACTTCTGCTGAAAACTTTGCTGCGTTAAATGCGGGTAATCAAGTGATTTTACGTTATGTAGACAGCTTGGGTAATGCGACTCAACAATACCCATTGAACCCGAATGGCTCTCCTGAAGCGATTTCTGGGGTGACTTCAAAAGATGGTCGTGCAACGATTATGATGCCACATCCTGAACGTAATTTCCGTGCAATTCAGCACTCTTGGAAGCCTGAGGAATGGACTGAAGATGGTGCATGGTTACGTATGTTCCGTAATGCGCGTAAGTTTATTGGTTAATTAGATCTAGACCGATGGATTGTAAAAGCCCCGTAAGGGGCTTTTTTGTTTTTAAACTGATCAATATTTCTATCGCCTCCACTCAAAGGTAAGATTTATGCTGCCACGGGATAGTGGCACTATGTATGATTAAATAATGGAACATCAAAATGAGTTGATTTATATCAAGTTAATTATATAGATAAGTATAAGATAATTTTAGTTACAGTTTTAACTTTGGTTTATTTCTTGCATGTTATACATTGTCTATTAAAAGACCGATGTTTTGCCCCAAAAATGTTCCATGATGTAGCAAGAATGAGGTGATAAAATGATAAGAACAGTCAATTATTCAACAGCAGATAAGGTCATCCTTCGCCAAAAAGGCTGGAAATGGTTTAGTGTTATTTTAGTTGTACAAATGCTGATTATTCTCAGTGCATATTTAATTGCATAGCTAAAGAAGCGAGTACATTCTCTGATTGATAATTTTAGATGCTAATAACAAAAGCCACTTTATTGTGGTTTTTGTGTATTAAAGATATTTCATGAATCAAAAAATGATCATGTGAAGTGAATTATATTGGAATTGAAAGTTCCTTCTCCCTATGGGAGAAGGTTAGGATGAGGGTGCTTTTATGTTGATTTATGGTTTTAAAAAGGACTTATGAAAGAAGTCTATTATGAATTTTTATAATTTTTTTTCATAAAAATAAATGACCTAATCGTGACTTTAGAGTCCTTATAAAACTTATTGCTTTCGCAAACGACTGCTGGAAAATAACCTATGAAACAGTTTCAGAATATAAATAAAATAAGTTTACTAATAGTCGGTTTGATTTTTACGCAATTGGTAAATGCTCAGAATATTCAGATAGACACGCTTATCGATACTAAAGCGATCAATTGTTATGCACTTTTTCAACATCCTGAAAGTAAAATAGCTGTACTTTTACAAGATTTTAGCCGTGATGGGCAGAAAAATGTAAAGCTGAATAAATCTAAACAGACGATGATTGTTGGTAATAATACATATTATGGTGTGCAAGGTTATCGCTATTATAAAACTGCACATACTGAACAGGATGACTTAGCAGTAGATAGTAATGTTTTTGGATCACAACTGATCAAAATTGCATTACAAAAATATAAATCGGATAAAACTCAATCCAATGGTTACTATTTTGTATTTAAGGGTACACCGACAACGGTGCTCTATCATTTACGTAAGGTTGTGGGTGATGATTGGAATATTGAGAACGCTTTAGATGAAACACCACAAGGAAACTCAAAATTGAGCTGTGGCTATACAAGGTAAATGAATGAATAGATTTATATTTCTAATACCAATCCTGATTTCTTTAAGTAGTTGTTATCCGATATATAAAACACAGAAGCCTCAAGTGATTGTGACTGTTGTAAATGAGCAGGGAGTAGCAATTTCTGATGTAAAAGTCGTGTTAGTAACGGCAGTACATCCTGCAAAAATAGATGACCAGTATGATGAAAAGTTCACAAACAAATTGGGGATAGTGAATTTTGAAAAACAGGCCCAATGGAAAGTTGAGAGCTTAATGATTCATGGGGTGCAAGTGTACGATTGGAATTTATGCCTTGCAAAAGATGGCTATATCACACAAGAATTTGTCGATGTCGGTAAAAAAGCGCAGATTAAAATCATTTTAAAGAAAGGTAAAACGCCATTAAAACAGTACCCTTATCAATGCTAGAAGGTTAATTATTCTGCATATCATATATTCAATCTTTTGAGCGATTGGTGGAATTGAATGCAGTCTAAAAGGGAGGTGATCTCAGTCAAGCATGTACAAAAAAACCACCCGAAGGTGGTTTTTCTGATCTTAAAAATTAATGTGTGGCATCAAAATTATAAGATTTTTGTTTTTCAGTATCGAATTTGCCTTCCCATTTACTAATCACGAGAACAGCAAGTGCGTTACCAATCACATTCAATACAGTACGGGCCATATCTAAAATACGGTCAATACCCGCAATAAATGCTAAGCCTTCTAGTGGGATCCCCACGCTGCCTAAAGTTGCCAATAGGACCACGAAAGACACACCAGGAACACCTGCGATACCCTTAGAGGTAATCATCAGGGTCAAGACCAAAACAAGCTGTTGAGTGATGGTTAAATCAATACCGTAAAGTTGCGCAATAAATATGGCAGCAATACTTTGATAGAGTGTTGAACCATCTAAGTTAAATGAATAACCGATAGGAACAACAAAACTGGTAATTGATTTAGGTGCACCATAAGCTTCCATTTTTTCCATCATACGTGGTAAAACGGTTTCAGAGCTTGCAGTGGAGTAGGCCAGAATAAGTTCATCTTTTAAGATTTTGATAATTGTCCAGATACTGAAACCACAGAATCTAGCCACAAAACCAAGCACAATAAAGATAAAGAACAAAATTGCCCCATAAACTAAAACGGCTAGTTTAATTAACGGTAATAATGAACTAAAACCAAAGTTTGCAACAGTCGCTGCGATCAAGCCGAATACACCAAACGGTGCAAACATCATGATCATGTGCGTTACTTTGAACATTGTTTCAGAAACAGCTTTTAACACGTCAATTAACGGTTGCTTGGTTTCTTTAGACAATGAACCTAGACCAATACCGAAAATGACTGCAAAGAAAATAATCGGCAACATGTGCCCATCACCCATTGCAGCAAAAATATTCGGTGGGATAAGTGAAAGAACTGTATTCACTAAGCCATGAGCTTCATGGCTGACTTCCTGTGTCGTTTCTTTATATTGCGAAATATCAGAGGTTGTCAGTGTAGACATATCAATGCCTGCACCAGGTTGGAATACATTGGCAGCAACTAAGCCTACAATAATTGCAACTGTCGTAATAATCTCAAAATAAACAATGGTTTTAAAACCAAGTTTACCGACACTTTTACTGTCACCCGCATTGGCAATTCCTAAAATCAGCATGGAAAGCACAAGTGGAATTACAATCATTTTGATCAGATTGATGAAAATCTTACCCAATGGTTGTAAAAAGTTTGCAATGATGTCACCGCGAATTTCAGGTGCGTTGTGCAAAAAAGCACCAACAAGAATACCTAAGAAGAGCGCAATAACAATTTGCCAAGCGAGGCTAATTTTCATTTTCTTCATACTGAGCCCTTAAAATTCAGATTTTGGCGAAAAGGAAAACTCTATCAAAAAAACACAAAAGAAATCCCGCTAAAGCATGTGGGTGCCTTAGGGTGGGAGATTCTGAGTATTCAGAGTATTTCGAAAATGGCCTATTCTGACGCTATTTGCGTCAGCAGTACTAACTTTTTTATCAAAAATGCGTTCAAATGATTAAAAATAGTTCAGTTTGATTAAAATATTCGATTTTATTGTTAATTTTAATTCATTATATAAATTAAATTTCACACAATTATTCTTATTTTTTATGTGTTTTGGTCAGGCGTATATATGCCCATATCATCAAAATTCCTGTTAAGCATACAAGATAAATTAACTTAGGAATAATCACCTGAATCGGCACACCCATTTGATTTAGCTGAATAAATAAGTTAATTCCTTGAGTAGACGGGAAGAAGTGAGCAAAATACTGCATCCAAGTCGGCATTGCTTGCAGGGGCCAAGCAGCACCTGAAAGTAAAAACAATGGAATTGAGGTGAAAACGATCAGATGTCCAGCACGTTCTGAAATATCTAGATAGCTGGCTAAAAGCATTGCCATTGCAATCACGCAACTAATAAAAATTGGAACGGAAAACAGCATACCCCAGAAATTGCCGCCTCTCGGATAATCATTGATCCAGTAAGTGAAACCAAATAGATAATAGCAGCCGAGGCAACCAATCGTGAGTGCTGCTAGATAGATTCCAAAAAATTCAGCGGTTGTGGCTCGCCATCGTTGCTCACGATACCCAGCAATCAACATGCACAAGCCCAGAACAATAGTCTGATGGATAATCAGCGGTGCAATTGCAGGAAAGATATAACTGCCATATCCTGAAAGTGTGTTAAACAACGGAATTTGATGGATCGGAAGCGCGACTTGGAAATGTGAAATTTTGCCAAACCTTTCGGCTTGTTCTGCAACCGCATTTTCAATTGCAGTGGCTAAGCCTAAACCAATCTGTTTGGTTTTAAGAAAATAAGCACTGCTTAAATATAAACCAATACCACCAGCCTCACCTCGAACCACACTATTGGATAGGTTCTCAGGTAATAACAAAATACCATCGGCTTTTTGCTCTTGAACCATACGTTTTGCTTGTTCAAAATTCCCAGTAATTTTAGTAACTTTTACATTGGGACTTTTGGCAACTTCAGTAATGATGGTATTGCTCAGATAGCTTTGTTCTTCATCTACAATAATAATCGGTAAGCTTTCAGCCGTTTGCGCTTTATAGGCTGTGGGATAAAAAATGCTATAAAAAAATACTGAAAGCACCATGGTGGTCAAAATAGACGAGTTTTTCCCAATATTTTTAAAAGTGTCTACATAGTATCGAGCGAGTTCTTTAAAGAATTTAATCATGTTTTGCTCCCTTTAAATTTTTATTGAGGAGTAAACTTGATAATGCAAAATAGAAAATACAATATGCGGCAAGGATAGCTAAAGGAACCATCGAAATAAAACTAGGACTGCCAACAACCCATTGTTCAGTTTGTAATTTCGCATAAGGTGTATAAGGAATAATGTTGGCCCAAAATTTGGTAAAAATTGGTGCATTATTCAAGGGAAGCGTTACGCCTGCGAAACTTAGTGAAGAGCCACCATAAACTGCAATAAATCCAAAAGTTTTAGATAAATTTCTAGTTGCGAGAACGACTGTACTACTGATCAGTGCATAGGCTGAATAAAGTAAGAACTGTCCAAGTAAAATTATCCATAGACTGCCAGCAATGAACCAACCTCGGATCACCACCAGCCAAAACAACCATGCCCAAGTCCAAAAACAGAAAATTAACACATAGACCATATTTTTTGCCAAAAGCGCACTCAATACAGACTTGCCTTGGACCCATTGATTTAAGGTACCGTATTTCAATTCTTGACCCACAGCAAAGGCTACACAACAACACAGCAATAAGTGCAAAATTGCTGGAATCATAAAGGGTTCTAAATAGAACTCATAACTGAGATTTGGATTGAATAGGGGAGAAATTTTTATATTTGCTGTGGAAAGTTCAGCATAAGGAATTTTATTTTCAAAATATGAATTCTTTGCAAAATCAGCAATCGCTTCAACCGTAGAGAGAAGCATCGCTGAAGAGATCCCATTGCCAATACTAAAATAGGACTGATTAAAAGCAATACTGATCTGTGCATCTTGTGCTTGAACCATACGTTGTTCAGCACCTGCTGGAATATGCACATATCCCCAAATCTTGGTCTGATTGAGCAGATGTTCAACTTCATTGGGATTGTCTGATACAGTGTAGATTGAAAGCGTGTGATTATGACTAAGATACTTTTCTATATTGCGACTGAGTTCACTCTGATCTTGATCAATAATTGCAATCGGTAAATGTTCAGCTTTTCCTGCATAAAACATACTACTGAATAAAATAATCACAAAGAGCGGGGCAAGTGTGACTAAGCATAAATCCCATTTATGCTTGAGCAAATATTGAAGCTCTCTTAACATGCCCGTCCACATGTTTATTGGCTCTCTTTTAATTTAAAGATCACACTCATGCCTACTTTTAATTCAGGCACGGCTTCAGCGGGAGTAAGCTTGACTTTAAAACTACGAATATCATATCCACCTGTCTGACGTGTGGTTTTAATAGTTGCAAACTCACCCTCAGCATCTATATTTTTGATGTTAAATGACACTGTTTTATTGAGTGCGGGTATAAAACCATCTAAGCTTTTTGCTTGATAAACTTGGGTGTATTGATCTTCACGGACATTTAAACTGACCCAATTTTCTTCATCTTGAATAATACTCACAACAGGGACACCAATAGCCACCAGTTCTGAGGGTTTACCATAAGTTTTAGATACTGTGCCGTTTACAGGAGAATATAGTTTGGTTTCTGCCTCTAAAGCATTGGCTTCCGCAACAGCGGCTTTTGCAATCTCGACTTGTGCATCAGCCCCAGATTTTTGTTCAGCGGTACTGCCACGTTTTGCTCGTGCATATTGCTGATAAGCGGCTTCACTCATTTGAGTGGCTGATTGTGCAGCGGCATGCATTTCATCACGGCGTTGACGTGAAATTACCCCTTGTGCAAAGAGGTTAGCACCACGTTGATAGGTCATTTTTGCAAGATTTTCTTGCGCTTTTACACTTTGCCAATTGGCATATAAGGTATCAATGTTTTCTTGTTGAGAACCTCTGTCTGCCGTCGATTGTAAGGCTAAGGCGGATTGTAAACTTGCCAGCGCTTGTTGTTTTTTGGCAGCAATTTCTGGACTACTTAGAGTAACTAACAGTTGTCCTTTTTCAATTTTTTGACCATCGCTGACAAAGATGCCTTCTATCCGACTTGGAACTTTAGTGCTGACATGTAATGTTTCAGCCTCAACACGTCCTTGAACATCTACTGTTTTAGGTTGATAACTTTTCCATAGACCAAACGCAATCAATCCCAATAATAGAATTAAAATTATTGCGCCGATGACCAAAATTGTTTTCTTTTTAGAAGGTTTTTGATCAGCGTTGATGTTTGTCGCAGCTCTTTGTTCCTGTGCTGAGTCTCTGATTGGTGTCTCTTTTTCAGATTCAATTTGATTGGCTGTAGGTTGTTGCGCTACAGCTGCATCAGATAAAGCAGTCGGATCTGTATTATTGTGTGTATTCATTTCTGGATGAACTAAATTTTCATTTGATGAAATATCTGAGTTTGCATCAGCTTGCGAAGTTGAAGATGAATCATTTTGTCCATTGTGATGGTCATGCTGTTTTGTCATTTTATGCTCCATCTTAACGAATATAATCTGTATTAGTTTGATTGACGTAGTCTTTAAATTGTTCAATAGAACCATGGCTTTGTAGCAAAGTTGCTAGAGAGAGTACGTATTTATAGGCATTGAGTGCTTTTTCTGTTTTGAGTAGGCTGAGTTGATTCTGTGCATCGATGACTTGAGTGGCGGTGCCCATATCTTCTTTAAATGATAATTGTTGGATTCTTAAATTCTCTAACACTGCTTGTTCATTTTGTTGCAGTAATTGATTGGACTGCTGTGCTGTGGCGAGTTCACTATAGGATTTGTAGATAATATTCTCAATCTCTTGTTGGGTGCGCGCTGTCATAAGCTCTGTTGCATATCTTTGTAATTCAGCGGCTTGGACATTTTTGTTTTTATCAATCCCTGAAAATAGGTTGTAGCGAGCAGCAACACCCACAATCCAGTTTTGGTTTTGATCTAAACTATATTCCCCAAACGCAAAAAGGGTTGGTTTTTTTGCGGCGCTCTGTATTTTGACATTCTGATTGGCAAGCTGCGTATCCATTTGCATTTTTCGAACCAGGCTTGAAGTTTCAGGATAAGAAGTAAGGAGTTGGTTGAGTGATTGGCTTTGCTGACGATTGACAAATAAGGGTGTCGTCAGTTGATCAATTTTGGATTTATGCAATAAATTTTGAAGTTGGAACTGACTGGCTTGTAAATTTGCTGAAGCATTTTGTTCTGAACGCTGGGCATTATTGCGCGCAACTTCAAATTGCATGCGCTGTCCTTTGCTAATAAATCCCTGTTTTTCAAGTTTGAGTGAATTGTCATAGTGTTGTTGCATTGCACTTAGATTGAATTGACTGGCATTGAACAGCTGTTGTTGTAATTGCACATTAAAATACGCCTGAATCACTTCAAAACGTTGTGTATCTTGCTGTTGTTTAGTATCGAGTTGACTACGTTCAACTTTTAAATTGGCAATCTGCTTTGTTGTCGAGGTAATCCCGCCAGTATAAATTGGCATCATCACAGAAACAGTAGGACGAACAACTTCATCTTCAAGGACAACATTGGCTGTATCTGGAATTAGGCCAATACCACTATGAATTCCTTGGTTTAGCCCTTGTTTTAAAGGATCTGTGATATTCGAGGGAATGTTCTGTTCAGATTGCCATTGATCAACCCGATCATTCACCCCTTGTGAAAGCGTCTGTTCCAGATTATTTTTGACCCCATTTAGCGGAATATCTGTTTCAGTATGAAACTTATAGGCACGTACATTTAAATCGATGCGAGGTAGACCAATATTTTTGACAGCCTCTGCTTGAAGTTTAGACGCTTGATTGAGTGCTTGATTGGCTTGGGTAGTATAAGAATTTTCAAGTAAATATTGTTCTGCTTGTACATAGCTTAGGTTTTCAGCAAAGGTGACAGATACAAAGGCCGTATTGAAGGCTGCAAAACTGCTTACTTGTATCAATTTTGATAATGCTTTAAGTGAATAGCAAGTTTTAAATTTCATCTGAAAAATCATCAGCATTTGTTTAAATTTGAGACTATTCTAACCTTGAATGACTAGAATAAATAATCTAAATGTATACTTTAATATGTGTGGTTTTTGTAGTTTCGATAATCAGTATAAATCCGATTAAATTATAATCAAAATCATGATAATTCAATCAATAAATTGAATCTCAAAATAGATCTATGGAGAATAAAAAATGGCAAGAATTACCGTTGAGTCCGTGGTCACAGCACCAATCGAATTGGTTTGGGACATTTATAATAATCCAGAGGATATACAGCAATGGAATACCGCTTCAGCGGATTGGCACACGGTCAATTCTAAAAATGATTTACGTGTAGGTGGACAATTCTCAAATCGTATGGAAGCCAAAGATGGCAGTATGGGCTTTGATTTTTCGGGTACATATACTGAAATTATTCCCCATAAAAAAATTGCCTATTCTTTTGGCGAGCGAAATGCTGAAGTTCACTTTGAACAAAAAAATGATGCTGTTGTGGTGAGGATTAGTTTTGATCCTGAAACGATGTATCCGATTGAGCAACAGCAAGCAGGTTGGCAAGCAATTTTAGATAATTTTGCACGCTATGTAGAAAATAAAGTTTAGTTCTGCACAAACGTACAATACAAAACATTTCCACAGACTTACTTTGATCTTCTGAAATTCGTTTAGATCAAAGTTGAGTGTTGTTGTGGAAATCTTTCTTTATACCTTGAGTGTGATGTATAGCCCCGGTCCTGTAAATTTCATTGGATTGAATGCAGGACTGCTTGGGCAGCTTAAACAATCCATCGGTTTTTTCATTGGGGTGGGTTGTGCAATGTTATTTCTATTTCTGACTTTGGGCTATGTTGGTGAGGCTGTTATTCCTCACCACTGGCTACACTATATTTCTTTGGTCGGGGCGGTGTATACCTTTTATATGGCTGTTAAAATGTTGACAGCCTATTTAGAAAGTACTGAAAAAGCCGAACATCAACTGACCTTCTTAAATGGTTTCTTAATTCAATTGTTTAATCCTAAAGGGATTCTGGTGATTTTACCCGTCACGACAATTATGTATCCTGCGGCTAAAATTACAGGCGTAATGATTTTTATTGTATCTTTGATCATTTCAATGGGTGCTGCTGGAGCGCCATTTGTATATGCTTTGGCGGGCAAGTTTTTAGGGGATAAAATTTCTGATCCTAAATGGTTTAATTATTTAAATAAAATTATGGCAATCATGCTGATTGTTACAGGACTTGGAATGCTACGCGATTTTATTGTAGGAATGAATTTGCTGTGATTAATCACTAGCTTGAACTGAATCTGTGTGTATTTACGCCTAAGGCAAATGATTAATCTTTTTCCAATGCGCAGGGCTGAGCCCAAACGCTTGTTTAAAATGTCGGGTCATATGACTTTGATCATAAAACCCTGCATCTGTTGCAGCCGCAACCAAAGAAGCCCCTTTGATTAAATTGATTTTAACTTTTTCCAGCCTACGCATGGTTAAATAACGATGTGGGCTGGTTCCAAACAATAAGCGGAAGTCGCGCGATAAACTCCAACGGTCGCGTCCAATATTTTTTTCTAAATCATCTAAGCTGATATTTCGTTCAGATACAGCATGAATAAATTCTCGAGCTTGTTCTGCTGCACGATAATCAAAACTCAGCCGTTGTGATAATGGTTGAACAGAAATTTCATTTAAAGCCATGGCCAGATCATACAGCGCATCTTCTTCTTCCAATACTTCCATATGATTTTCGATGCTTTGTAGAAAAGTATTAGTGGCTTTAAATAATCGAGGATCTGTGCTGATCCCATGTTGGATAAAGGGGAGAGGTTTACCCTTTAAAATAGATTGAATTTTTGCAGGTTCTATATACACCATACGATAGCGGAAACCGTCTTGTGTACCTGATTCACCATCATGTTTTTCATCAGGATGCAGCACCATCGTCATACCTTGCTGGCTATGTTGCATGACACCTTGATAATGAAAACTTTGAACGCCTGAAAGTGTGCGACCAATGGCATAGGTATCATGCCGATGCGGTTCATAGGCATGATCATTAAAAAATGCTTCGATACGTTCAAATCGATCTGTTTCCGATGCTGTGCGAATCCAATCCTGATGATTTGATGCTGGCATTTAACATCTACCAATGAATAAAGTTTAAGCTGGATAAATTATAACTGAGTTAAGTTTATAAATTGAGTTTTCTATTGGTATATGGTTATGCGTAACGGATGCTCTAGCCTTGTGCAGTCAGCTAGAAAAGCATGTTGGCAATAAGTCATTATTTCAGGATGATGATTAAAATATCCGTGAGCAGTCTAGCTATAATATTTTGCTTCTCTCAATATCGATAGTTAATTGAATTATCAACTCTAAATCTCTAAACATATTGAAATATTGACTGACAAAGCTACTGCATGAAAGGTCGATTTGTGGTTAAATGCGCCTATTTCATTCGTTTCACTTTTAAAAAGGGAAAAATCATGCGCGCGTACAATTTCTGTGCTGGTCCTGCTGCATTACCTACTGCCGTTTTAGAAAAAGCTCAGGCTGAGTTATTGGATTGGCATGGTAAAGGCTTATCCATCATGGAAATGAGCCATCGTAGCAAAGACTATGTGGCTGTCGCTGAAAAAGCAGAAGCAGATTTACGTAAATTGATGAACATTCCAGAGAACTATAAAGTATTGTTCTTACAAGGTGGTGCATCACTTCAGTTTTCTGCAATTCCACTCAATTTATTGGGTAAAAATTCTAAAGCTGATTATATCCATACTGGGATTTGGTCAGAAAAAGCCACTAAAGAAGCGCAACGTTATGGCGATATCAATATCGTTGAAGCGGCAACAAGCATAAATGGAAAGCTTGCAATTTCTGAGCAAAGTACATGGAACTTGTCAGACGATGCGGCTTATGTCCATTATGCTGAAAATGAAACAATTGGTGGTATTCAATTTGCCAATATTCCAGAAACAGATAAGCCTTTAGTTTCTGATTTTTCATCAAGTATTTTATCTGCACCATTAGACGTATCTAAGTTTGGTTTGATCTATGCTGGAGCACAAAAGAATATTGGCCCAGCAGGTTTAACCCTTGTGATCGTGCGTGATGATTTATTGGATCAAGCAAAACCTGAAATTCCAAGCTTGTTAAAATATGGTTCACAAGCGAAGAATGATTCTATGGTGAATACGCCAGCAACTTATGCTTGGTATTTATCTGGTTTGGTTTTTGAATGGTTACTTGAGCAGGGCGGTGTAGACGCAATGTATAAAACCAACCTTGAAAAATCTAAATTGCTATATGGTTATATTGATTCTAGTGATTTTTATAATAACCCGATCGCACTTCCAAACCGTTCAATCATGAATGTACCGTTTACTTTGGCAGATGAAGCATTGGATAAATTATTCTTGAAAGAAGCTGAAGAAAATCATTTGCTCAATCTTGCGGGTCATCGTTCAGTGGGTGGTATGCGAGCAAGTATTTATAACGCTGTACCTTTGGACGGCGTACAAGCACTTGTCAACTTTATGGATGACTTTGCTCAACGTAACGGCTAATCTCACTTCAAAACATTTAAATGATTTGTTGTGGTCGATCAGGACCTAATTTTCTCCTTTGATTGAATAAACAGGTAAAGCCCTAGACATAAAAAAATCCCTCCAGAGTGAGGGATTTTTTTATGTGAGATAAATGTCGTAAAACATTAAGTCGTCGGGAATATGCCTAATATATGGATCATCATTGCAGCTAAAAACATACCTAGAACAAAAAAGCAGCAGGCTCCTTTATCCAAGCGTAAGTGAAAACCACTAACTTGATTGATTAGACTAGTCGATTGTTCAGGTATAATTTTCATTACTGAGCCTAGATTTTTAAATTATTGTTTAAATCCTATTGGTTCGTCGTATTTTTAACATAATTGACTGGTTAAATAAAGTGCTAAATTACATTATTAATATGTTGCGGCTTTTATTATCTCCCGATCAATAAAAATATTATGAATTTATAATCATGATTTTGTGGATACATTGTGGATAACTTGACTATTTTTTAGTCTTTATATGGAAAATAATATGATTTAAGTATAAAAAAGAAGTCTATTTTTTAACAAGATCATGATATTTATTGGTTTAATTTTTATACTTAAGCTGCTGTTTTTAAATTTATTTTTGAATTCGTTTTCTTGGGATTTTTCAAATAGGGGAATGTATTTATTATTTAAATAAACAGGCGATATTCTTCAACTTAAATAGTTTTAAAAAGGCCTGATTATTTAAGTTTGAATTTAAACTGTGGATAACTGGTAAATTTGAATTCAAAAAGATAAAAAATGCGAGGTTCTATTTAGATATAATAGAAATGTTACAAAACATGTAATAAAAAAGCATGATGGGTTTTCCATCATGCTGATTATGTGTTTTTTGAATCAAGCAGCAGAATAAATGTTTGCTTGAATCCAGATATTACCGCGAATATATTGTCCAATTTCAAAATTTTTGAAAGCAGGATCCTTGGTTGCGATACGGACTAAGATTGCGGGTTGGTTCTCTTCAAGAATTAAAGTCACATCATAAAGCGTGTAGTCTTGTTGCATAAACTGCATTTGAGTTTTACCGACCACTTTACCTTGAAACCAAGCTTCATCCTCTTGCCCTAAGGTTTCTCCATAGAGGTATGCCACCATTTTAGAAAAATCAACAGTAACAGGCGCTTTATCATCTTCTGACTTCGCTTCCCATGCATCAATTTGCTCTTGAAGGTTTTCAGGTGCAATACCATTATTTTGTGAAAGAATATCGTTTAACGCACGATGGTGTTTGATTGAAGCAGGATCATCAACAATGATTTGTTCATGGTCAGAAACTTTTTCAAGTTCATAGGCCCATGCATTCAGTTGAACTTTATATTGTTGATCTTGCAAATATTGATGGCCGTTTACACTGTACAAACTGTCAAATGCATAAACTACACTATTTGTTCCTACTTTTAAGCTAAGTACGGCTTGAGTATTGGTTTTACAGGTAATAATACGGTCAATAGAAGCATTTAATTGATAGGGACTTTCAAAACTTGGGAAAGCCGTTTTTACAGCTTTAGGTTTGTTATTCTCAACATCAATCACTTGACAGAGCTGTACAGAAGAACCGCTTGGACCTTGGATTAACCAAGTTGATACATCCATATCGCATTCTTTTGAACAAAGCCCCATGGGCATTACTGGTGCATCCAAAGCCAAACCTAACCATTTGGGCACTTCGGACGTTGGATTTTCAGTCAATAGACTCCAATGTTCGACATGGCTACCAAAATTCTGATCTTCTATGATAATTGTTTCAGGTCTGTTTTGATTGTTCATTTTCACGATTTTAAATGCCTCTCTTATGCTATTAAATCGAGGATGATTGCTAGATTTCAAGTCCTGAAATGTAAAATCATAAGAAAAACCAGAATATTAAACTCAATTGCCATAAACCACGCCCTAAATTGTACTTTTAATCACCAAAAGCGAGATGCAAAGTTTGATTGGATCTCGAAGTTGTTAAAGATTTTCGCGATAAATAAAAGAATATGCATAGGACAGCGAAGCGGCATTTTGTTAAAATGTTGAAAAATCTTTATCAGAGATGTTGTGTGCTGCCATTTAAACTTTGGGTCGATGCAGATGCTTTACCTAAAATTCTTCGTGAAGTGATCTTACGTGCATCAGACCGTTATCAATTGGAAGTTACTTTTGTTGCAAACCAGCCTGTAGGTATTACGCCATCTGTACGGATCAACTCAATTCAAGCAATGTCGGGTGCAGATCAAGCTGACCAAGAAATTGTTGATCGTATGGGGGAGAATGATATTGTGATTACTCAGGATATCCCTTTAGCGGCACAGGTTATTGAAAAGGGTGGTGTGGCAATTCATCCACGTGGAGAAGTGTATACTTCAGCCAACGTCAAAGCTCGCTTACATTTACGTGATTTTATGGATACTTTGCGCGGTGCAGGTGTACAAACAGGTGGACCACCACCGATTTCTGAGCGTGATAAACGTGAGTTTTCGAGTAGCTTAGACCAAACCATTCTCAAGCAGAAACGTAAGACTTCGATATAAGTTTAACTCATGCTTTGAATAATCATCTGCGACTGATTTTTTCGACCTTTTGAATGACTCGACCTTGCTTTTCAATAGATCTTCACATTGCTTGATTAAGATTTAAGTGAATTTGCAAAGATTAATGTAGAAATTCTTTTTTAAACCCAGCACATTTTAATTCACATCCAGCAGTCATTTAGGAATCTATATGCCCTCCAAATCCAACCTGATGACGACCTATATTTTATTGGTCTTCATTTGGGCAAGTACGCCTTTGGCAATTGTATGGAGTGTGGCAGATTTACATATGATGTGGGCCTTGGTTTTGCGGTTTTTTATCGCCTTGCCGATTGCTTTAATTCTATTGCTAATTTTAAAAGTTAAATTACCGTGCAATAAAATTGCTTTACATAGTTATTTAGCAGGCTCATTTAGTCTGATTGGTTCGCAAATTTTTACCTATGCTGCAACCAGTTATTTAAGTTCAGGTATTATTGCTTTGATGTTTGGGTTAGCTCCAATTATGGCAGGGCTTATTGGTCGTTTTGTTTTTGGTCAAAGATTACTGGGGATTCAATGGCTTGGGATGCTGGTTGCTGTTGTTGGCCTCGCCATTATTTGTACCAGTAGCGGGGCAAGTCAACATGTGCATCCTGTTGGAATCTTGTTGATGTTGATGAGTGTATTTACCTATGCTTTCTCCATCTTTTGGGTAAAAAAAGTGAATGCAGATGTCGTTCCAATGGCGCAAGCAACAGGTTCAATCTTGGTTTCTACCTTGGCTGCAATGTGTATTATTCCTTTTATTTGGCAGTATGCGCCTACGCATATTCCAGAAACCAAATCATTATTGGCATTGATTTATACCGTATTGATGGCTTCATTACTGGCGATGTTTTGTTATTTTAAATTGGTGCAAAATATTAAAGCCACGACTTTGTCATTGACGACTGTGATGACCCCGATGATTGCCATGTTTTTAGGCGCGATGCTCAATAATGAAAAACCAACAATGAGTGTGTTTATTGGTGCGGCGGTTTTGATCTTTGGACTAATTTTATACTTCTATAAAGATTTTAAAGCACGTCAATTGCTGGCTAAAAAGATTGAAAATTAGCATCGAATTTTGCTTTTTTCCTTTAGATTTTATGCTGAGTGATTAACCTTAAACTAAGTTTGGATTGATGCTTTTTAAATAAGATATGTTTTTAATTTTTATACAAAGTTAATCATGATACTTACAGAATGATAAAGGCCAATATGAGTCATTTTAAATAAAGCACTTTTTATAAAATAGTATATTCACTTCACCATTTTAGATAAAAGCAATCATGATAATAATTGAAGATATTGAGATAAAAGAATAAAGATAAATGGCATAGGATAAAAATAATAACCAAAATGAGTTGAAGAGAAATGACTAAGCAGATCCGCTTTAACGCCTTTGAAATGAATTGTATTGCCCACCAATCTCCTGGTTTATGGCGTCATCCTTCAGATCGTTCGACAGAATATAAAGATATTGAGTATTGGACTGACCTTGCTAAAATTTTGGAAAAGGGCGTGTTTGATGGCATTTTTATTGCGGATGTACTCGGGATATATGATGTTTACCACCACAGTGCAGAACATGCATTAACGGGTGCAGTACAAGTCCCGGTCAATGATCCTTTGCAAATTGTCCCAGCGATGGCTGCGGTAACACGGCATTTAGGTTTCGGTGTAACTACATCAATATCTTTTGAACATCCTTATCCTTTTGCACGAAGAATCAGTACATTAGATCATCTTACCAAAGGTCGGGTGGGATGGAATATCGTCACCTCCTATTTGGAAAGTGGTTCTAAAAACTTAGGACTAAATACGCAATTAAATCATGATGATCGCTATGACATTGCCGATGAGTATTTAGAAGTGCTGTATAAGCTGTGGGAAGGGTCTTGGGAAAATGATGCTGTTTTAAGAGATAAGCAGGCAGGAATCTTTGCTGATCATACAAAAGTTCATCCTATTTTACATGAGGGGAAATACTTTAAAGTTCCCGGTATTCATATTTGTGAACCTTCGCCACAACGCACGCCTGTGCTATACCAAGCAGGTGCTTCAGCTCGGGGACAAAAATTTGCAAGCCAAAATGCCGAATGTATTTTTATTGCGCCACCGTCAAAAATAGCAGCCAAGAAAATTGTTCAAAGTATTCGTGAAAAATTAAAGCAGGAAGGGCGAGATCCTTATGCTGTTAAAATTTATACCTTATTGTCAATTGTAACCGATGAAACGGATCAAAAGGCACAGGCGAAATTTAAAGAATATCAATCTTATGGAAGCTATGATGGTGCATTGACCTTGGTATCTGGTTGGTCTGGTGTGGATTTTTCACAGTATCAACCGCATGATAAAGTTGAGTATATTGAAACTAATGCGATTCAATCGATGTTAGATGCTTATGTCAATGCAGATCCTAAGCGTATTTGGACAATTGAAGAAATTGCCCATTGGAATAGTGTGGGGGGGAATGGTCCTGTATTGGTCGGTTCAGCACAAACGGTTGCAGATGAGTTACAACAATGGGTAGAAGATACCGATGTTGATGGTTTTAATTTAGCCTATATTCTTGCTCATCAAACTTTTATTGATATTGTAGATTTTATTGTACCTGAGTTACAACGTCGTGGTGTTTATCAAACAGAATATCGTCAGGGGACTCTACGAGAAAAACTATTTCAACAAGGTGCTTATTTGCCAGAGAATCATCGAGGCGCACAATATCGTAAAGAGAATACGGATAGATTGGCACAAGCAAGTTAGTCTAAATCCAATTTTAAATATGCATTTTAAATAATTATTTATTGTATATTGATTGAGCTCATTAGTTAGAGCCCAGCCCATATAATGTGGGCTTTTTTATGATTTTAATAGTTATGAATTTTAATGATAAATTTATGATTTTGTTTTGAATAATAAATGCATTTATTCGTATAAATAGTATAAAAAAATAGTGCTAGTTTAAATCTATGCTTATTTAAAAGAGTAACAACAATGACGGATTTAAACCAAAAAAACTTTTCTTCTCAGACAGCGGTTCCTTTGCAATTTTTTGAATTGAATCATGATGCACACGTTATTCAATCGGATGCGGAAGCCATTCAAGTGGCGAAAAATTTGGCCAAAGAGTTTGCCAAAGAAGCATCACAACGTGATTATGAACGTCGTTTGCCGCTTGAGGAGATACAGCTCTATTCACAAAGTGGTTTATGGGGGATTAATATTCCTCAGGCCTTTGGTGGGGCTGAAGTGAAATATCGTACTTTAGCGGAAGTGGTGAAGACCATTTCTAGTGTAGACCCTTCACTTGGACAAATTGCTCAAAATCATTGGGCTTTTATTGAGCATCTCCGTTTAGATGCCAGTCCTGAGCAGCAACAATTTTTCTTTGCTGAAATTTTAAAAGGTCGGCGTCTGGGCAATGCGTTTTCAGAAAAAGGTAGCAAGACCGTTGCTGACTTAGAAACCAAAATACATAAAACAGCCCAAGGTTATGAAATTAATGGTCAAAAATTCTTTGCTACTGGGGCTTTATTGGCACATTGGGTACCTGTCGTAGCAGTTAATGAAGAGGGGCTGCCTGTGGTTGCCTTAACGCCACGAACCAGTACAGGTCTGGAAATTGTTAATGATTGGTCTGGATTTGGACAAAGAACCACAGCGAGTGGAACTGTGTTATTGAAACAAGTTCAAGTCGATGAAAAATATATTGTGCCGATTCACAAAGCCTTTGAAAGACCTACAGCAGCAGGTGCTATTTCTCAATTTATTCAAGCCGCAGTAGATGCTGGTATTGCTCGTGGTGCAATTGATGAAACGATTCAATATGTACGCTTACATTCACGCCCTTGGATTGACTCAGGTTTAGAAAAAGCCAGCGATGATCCGTATACCATTGCAAGTATAGGGGAGTTAAAAATCAAATTACGTGCAGCCGAAGCTGTTTTAGACTTGGCTGGTGATGCAATTGATCAAGCAATCGCAGATCCATCTGAAGAGAATGTTAATCAGGCGGCATTACTGGTCGCAGAAGCCAAGGTATTAACAACTGAAATTGCCATTCTGGCTTCTAATAAATTATTTGAATTATCAGGTACTCGTTCAACATTGTCTGAATTAAATTTAGATCGCCATTGGCGTAATGCACGTACTCATACTTTGCATGATCCTGTACGTTGGAAATTTAATTTAGTCGGTAATTATTATCTCAATAACATTCACTTACCACGCCATGCGTGGAGTTAAGAATAAAAATAACCAACAGATGGAGAGAAAAAATGGGTAACTTAGATATTCAAAACCGTTTTATTGAAGATTTATCAATCTCAGCAGACTATGAGAAGGTTGCGTCAAAGTATCGTGCAATTTTTGAAAAGATTTCACAAGGTGTCGTTGAGCGCGAGCAACAGCGTATATTACCGTATGAGCAAATAGACTGGTTAAAACATGCAGGTTTTGGTGCATTACGTGTGCCAGTCAAGTTTGGTGGAGATGGGGTGTCTTTACCTCAGTTATTTCAATTGCTCACTGAACTTGCAAAGGCCGATTCAAATATTGTGCAAGCATTGCGGGGGCATTTCGCTTTTGTTGAAGATCGATTAAATGCACATAAGTTTAAGAACCAAGAATTATGGTTTAAACGTTTTGTTCAAGGTGATTTGGTGGGAAATGCATGGACTGAAATCGGTCATGTGAAAATTGGTGATGTGATTACCCGTGTGACTCAAAATAATAATCAATTGTTGGTCAATGGGAAGAAGTACTATTCAACAGGTACAATCTTTGCGGATTGGGTTGATTTATTTGCCTATGATGAACGTACTGATCAGCATGTTATTGCTGCGATTTCTCGACATGCTTCTGGGGTTGAAGTACAGGATGATTGGGATGGTTTCGGTCAAAAAACTACGGGGAGTGGCACTTTAACGTTAAGCAATGTTGCAATCGAAGCAGACCATATTTTGCCTTTTGAGCAACGTTTTAAATATCAAACTGCATTCTACCAAGTGATTCATTTGGCGACCTTATCGGGGATTGCACAGTCAGCAGTTGCAACATTTATTCATGAAGTACAAAAGCGTGATCGTATTTTTAGTCATGGCAATGCTGATTTAGTACGTAATGATCCACAGATTTTACAAGTGATTGGTAAAGCTTCCGCACAAGCCTATGCAAGTGAAAGTATTACCACTCAAACAGCAGAAGCTTTGCAGCGTGCATATATCAGTCACTTTAGTGAATCCGAAGTAAAAAATATTCAAGCAAATAATGATGCTGAATTAGAGGCAGCACAAGGGCAGGTGGTTATTTCTGATTTAGTCTTGGAGTTAACCAGTAAGTTATTTAATGCGCTTGGCGCATCTGCAAGTACCACCACAAAACAACTTGATCGCTTCTGGCGCAATGCGCGGGTCGTATCTTCACATAATCCAGTCGTATATAAGGAAAAAGTGATTGGTGATTGGGAAGTCAATCGTGAACCATTGCCTTTTGTTTGGCAAATTGGAACAAGTCCAAAAGTTGGCGCTGCCTAGAATTTAAATTTTAACCACCTTTAGTCCAAGGCTTGCTTATGCAAGCTTTTGATTTTTATAAACACCATAAAAAACAATAATTATTGTACTCATGAGTATACAAAATGGCAGATTTGGTACTATGAGGAGAAAACAAAGTTAAGTAGATTAGGGTCTGTTGACACTTCTTCTATGTTTGCGACAACGAGTGTTTTTTAGACGATATGAGGCGAGAAATACGAAATTTAGTCATTCTAAATGAGTAGTTTGTAACGACATAGCGGCAAAAAACACACTAGTCCCGTAGGGTTGTGGCTAAAATTATCTCAGTCTGCGTTATGAAACTCAAAAATAGTCTCGCTATTCTTTTCGTTTCATGCCTTATCTGCTCAATTTTAGCCTACAACGCAAGCCATTTATGAAATATCAACAGACCCTAGTACAGCAAAAAACAAATACAACGAGGAAATCATGTCGCTTAAAGGAAAAACACTTTTTATTACCGGTGCAAGCCGAGGAATAGGGCGAGAGATTGCACTAAAAGCTGCACAAGATGGTGCGAACATTGTGATTGCTGCAAAATCTACACAAGAGCATCCTAAATTAGGAGGCTCGATTTTTACTGTTGCTCAAGAAGTTGAGGCGGCAGGTGGTCAAGCTTTAGCACTTCAACTGGATGTACGTGATCAAGATGCGGTTGCGCTTGCCATGAAACAAGCAGCAGAGCATTTCGGTGGAATTGATATTTTAATTAACAATGCTGGTGCGATTAAACTGTCTGGTGTGGAGACGCTTGACCCAAACCGTTTCGATTTAATGTATCAGATTAATACACGTGCTGTGATGGTATGTAGTCAAGCTGCGTTACCGTACTTAAAAAACAGTGACAATCCACATATTTTAAATCTTTCACCGCCGTTAAACTTGGATGAAAAATGGTTTGCCAGCTATGCACCTTATACCATTACTAAATATGGCATGAGTATGCTGACTTTAGGGATGAATCAAGAGTTTGCCAGTTATGGAGTGAGTGTAAACTCACTATGGCCGAGAACGATTATTGCCACAGCTGCAATTGAGTTTTCTTTAGGCGGTAAGCAATTATTTAGCAGAGCTCGTAAACCGAACATTATGGCAGACGCCGCTTATCGTATTTTAAACAGTGAGCAACGTGCTTTAACAGGACGTTTGTTGATTGATGAAGAAATCCTACGAGAGTCGGGTATTACAGATTTTACTGAATATCGCTATGCTGATTCAGAGGATGAGTTGATGGTTGATTTGTTTGTTAAAGAATAATTGCTGAACGGATCGCGCCAATAATTCGTACCGATTTTAAAATCCTGGTTTGATTGTTTAAAATCGGTACATTAAAACATTGGAAATTTTTATAAAAAAGCAGAATATATAATATTGAATCTAAAAATGAGTGAGATGTAATTTCGTGTATGAGTTAGATTGTAAGTTGCTCAGTATTTTTTACTATATCTACAAGTTTAAAAGTGTTTCTGTTGCCGCAGATCATTTAGCGATGAGCCAACCTACAGTAAGCAATATTCTGAACAAAATTCGTGTTCATTATAACGATCCGTTGTTTTTACGGATTGGTAATGAAATGGTGCCTACAGAATTATCTAAACAACTTTATCCTTTGATCAGTGAAGCACTGAGTAAAGTTGAAATTATTAATAATTTTAGTGTGGATTTTGATGAAACAGCATCACAGCAACAATTTACAGTTGCGATGACGGATGTTTCTCACTTAGTTTTATTGCCTAAAATCTCTCAATATCTCAAAGCACATGCACCGCATGTCAAATTAAATGTTCGCGCCATCACCTCTGAAACCAGTTATCAGATGGCAAATGGTGAAATTGATTTGGCGATTGGTTTTTTACCGCAATTAGAAAATGGTTTCTATCAACAAAAATTATTCGAACAATTTTATGTGGTGATTGCATCTAAAGATCATCCACGATTAACTCAACAAAGCATGACCGTAGAGCAGTATTTGAGTGAGTCACACATCGATATTGATGCGGGTGTGGGGCATTATCACATCGCCAATGAGCTGTTAAATTTGGATTTAAAACGTGATGTATTGATGCGTATCCCGAGTTATCTTGGTGTTGGATTGGTGGTGCAAGATACTGACTCGATTGCAACCGTTCCTTATTATTTGAGTGAGGTCTTGTTGTCACGAGGAAACTTACAAATTTTTCCAGCACCAATTTCGTTTCCGACTTATTCGATTAAGCAGTATTGGCATATGTCATGTCACCATAAAACCAGTCATCAGTGGTTAAGACATATGTGTTATGAGATTTTTAGTCAGGTGAACTCAATGCCTTTACCCAGTCAGTTATTGGGTCATGCTGATCAGCCTGAAGTTTAGAGGACTTTTAAAACTGAACAGCTTAAGAACAGTTATTCTTTTAACATTAATTCGCTTGATGCTCTGAATCGGTTAGCTTATCAGGTGTCATCAATGCTTGATTGACATAGAGTTTGATTAAGCGTTCACGAGAGCCAATAGACTTTTGATAGTGCGTAGAATTTAATAATAATGATGCGCCATAAGTCACTGTCCAGATATAAGACAAGTAATCGCGGATTGACATACTACTGTTTAAGGCTTTGAGATGTGCTCCGAAAAGATCTTTAATTTCTAAAATACGTTGTTCACGTATGCTATAAAGTTCTTCGAATAAGTCTTTGAGTTTACGTTCATTATTGGTTAAACGCTCTTCAATCACATGCAGTAAAATTGTTCGATTCGAATTTAACATGTTATATAACATGTATTCAGATACATAGATTTTAATATCGTGATGATAGGCTTTAGAAATATCTAAAAGTCGTTTTTCATTCAAAATAATCAGTTCGAGATATAGTTGGTTTTTACTTTTAAAATGTTTATAGATCGTTCCTTTTGCGATATCTAGTTCAGCAGCAAGCTCACTTAACGTAATATCCTGATTATTATCAAGCAATAAGGTTTCTGCCATTGCTAAAATTTTCTCTTTGCGAAGAAGAAAATTCTGTTGGCGCACTGAACTCATTCTATTGATCCAAAACCGCTGATGAAGAACTGGACTCAGAGTATATCAGCTATTTCGCTGATTCAATAAAACTATAGTCCATCATATTCAATAAAATATTTATTTTTTTAATGTATTTAATAATTTAGCTTTTATATAAGTAAATTAGGAGAGATAAAACTTCAACGAACAATTTATAAAACTAAACTTAAGTATGGTCATACGATGAATATAGTGAAACTGTAAGAGATGTACCGTTTAAAAACATATTTAGTCAGCAACGACTTTACAAAAAAACCTGATCATTTGATCAGGTTTTTCTTTTTAATAAAGCTCTTAGAAATTAATCCGCGCGGCGCCAAATGGTACCTTGACGTGTATCTTCCAGTACTACACCTTGAGCAAGCAAAGACTGACGGATTTCATCTGCACGGGCAAAGTCTTTATTTTTCTTGGCATCAACACGTTGTTGAATGAAATCTTCAATATCAGCTTCGGATAAACCAAGTGCTTCTTGACCAATGTCTGATTTTAAAAACTCATCTACATTGTATTGAACCAAGCCAAGAATATTGGTCAAGTGGCGTAAAGTAGAATAATAAAGCGTAGATTGCGCTGCATTCTCTTCTTTAACCGCACGATTCAATTCTTTAATAATTTCGAATAAAACTGCAATTGCTTCAGATGTATTGAAGTCATCACGCATTGCTGAATTAAAGCGCTCGACGAGCGTTTCATCTAACAGATCTGTGGTTTTATCGCCATAGACTTGTTGATATGCTTTAAATGCATGATAAAAACGAGAAAGCGTAGTTTTTGCTTCTTTTAGTGCAAAGTCCGAGAAGTTTACAGGGCTACGATAGTGTGATGACACAATAAAATAACGAATCACTTCAGGATGAAATTTCTCCATCACATCACGAATGGTAAAGAAGTTGCCTAAAGATTTAGACATTTTTTCACCATCGACATTGATAAAGCCAACATGCATCCAGTAGTTTACATATTGTTCATCTGTTGCTGCTTCTGATTGCGCAATTTCATTTTCATGATGTGGGAATAAAAGATCTGAACCGCCACCATGAATATCGAAATGATTGCCTAAGCAGCAAGTTGACATTGCTGAGCATTCAATATGCCAACCTGGACGGCCATTACCCCAAGGTGAAGCCCATGATGGCTCATTTTCTTTAGCATGTTTCCATAGCACAAAGTCAAATGGATGTTTCTTCTCAACTTCAACATCAACACGTTCAGAAGCGCCAGCTTGCATATCGTCAAGTTTACGTCCTGAAAGTCGGCCATAGTTCTTAAATTTTTCAACTTCAAAATACACATCGCCATTTGCAGAAGGGTAAGCCGTGCCTTTATTGACAAGGTTACCAATCATATTCTGCATTTGATCGATGTAATCTGTTGCGCGTGGTGCCTCATCAGGTGCTAAGCATCCTAGGTTTTCGGCATCGTCATTCATCGCCTTGATAAAACGATCGGTCAAAGCTGTAATGCTTTCGCTATTTTCATTGGCACGCGCAATAATTTTGTCATCGATATCTGTGATGTTACGAACGTATTTAACATTCCAACCTTGGCTACGTAAAAAACGAATAATGTAGTCAAAAGCAACCATCACCCGAGCATGGCCTATATGACAGTAATCATAAACTGTCATACCGCACACATACATGTCGATATGTCCTTCTTTACGGGGAACAAATTCAACTTTTTTTCGTTGCTCAGAGTTGTAAAGAACAAATGGTTGCATAGGTTTTCTAAAGGCTTCAATAAAATGATGATTAATCTTAACCTAAGCTCCATATTTCATAAAGTTTTATACGTTATTTTTCTAAGAAAATGAAATTTATACATTTAGGAAAGCAGCCTATTGTATTGCTATGCTAAAATAGCAAAAATATTCCATTCGATATTCAAAACTCTTTATTAGAGTTAAGGTTAGCCCATTTTGAATCCTGAAAATAAATCAAATCAAGTTGATTTTCAAAAAGTTGCACTTGAAACTTTACGCATTGAAGAACATGCCATAGAGATTTTAGCGACTCAAATTGATGAACGCTTTACGCGCGCATGTGAAATTATTTTACAATGCCAAGGTCGTTTAGTGATTACGGGTATGGGGAAATCTGGGCATATTGGGCGGAAAATGGCAGCAACTTTCGCATCAACAGGGACACCATCATTCTTTATGCATCCTGGTGAAGCAGGGCATGGCGATTTGGGTATGTTGGTCAAAGGTGACGTGTTGATTGCAATTTCAAACTCTGGAAAGAGTGATGAGATTATGATGTTGATGCCACTGATTAAGTATTTGGAAGTGCCTTTGATCACCATCAGCGGTGATGACAAAGGACCTATGCCACAAAATGCAGATGTTGCGTTGACACTTGGAAATATCAAAGAAGCATGTCCATTAGGTTTGGCACCAACCTCAAGTACTACTGCAACATTGGTATTGGGCGATGCACTGGCTGTGGCATTATTAGATGCACGTGGTTTTACTGCAGATGATTTTGCAATGTCACATCCTGCGGGTGCGTTGGGTAAACGATTGTTGTTACATGTTAAACATTTGATGCGTACAGGCACTGATTTACCTAAAGTATTTCCTGATACACCAATGAATAAAGTTTTGTACGAAATTTCTAACAAGCGTTTAGGTTTAACCACTGTTGTCGATGAAAATGATACTTTATTGGGCATATTTACCGATGGTGATTTACGTCGTTTAATTGATAGACAGCAAGGTTTTGATGTGAACTTGCCTGTTTCCGCGGTCATGGTTCAAAACCCTTCAACCATTTCTAAAGAAGCACGTGCAGTTGAAGCTTTAGAAAAAATGAATGAAAAGAAAATTAGTCAATTTATTGTCGTCGATGATGCCAATAAAGTGATTGGTGTAATTAGTATGCATGACCTGATTCAAGCTGGAGTAAATTAATCAATGGCTTCTTATGTTTTACTGGAACAAGCGCGTCATATTGAAGCATTGGTTTTAGATGTAGATGGTATTTTGAGTGATGGTTTTGTGACGTTGACCAATACAGGGGATGAAATTAAATCCTTTGATATTCGTGACGGATTGGGCATGAAACTGGTGCAAAAATCTGGGATTAAAGTCATCATTATCACTGGTCGCAAAAGCAATATTGTTGAAAAGCGTATGGCTGATCTGGGGGTGGATTTGATCTTTCAAGGTCGTGAAGACAAAGGGACTGCACTTAAAGAAGCTTGTGCTCAATTCAATTTAGATCCTGAAGACTGTTTATATATGGGCGATGATTGGCCAGATCTTTCTGCCTTTGCAATTGCAGGAATGAAAGTCACTGTACCCAATGGGCATGTTGAAGTGCGTCGTCGAGCAGATTTAGTCACTCAGGCGATGGGTGGGCGTGGAGCTGTGCGTGAAGTCTGTGATATGTTGCTGATGGCAAAAGGCACTTACCAAGAATTACTTGAAAAATATACAGCTATACCGCATTAATAGCGTAAATTCAGATTGATCAAATGTTGAATGTAATTTATGGATACTAAGGTTTTATATGTGACTGCAGTTGTCATCGCGGCAATCAGTGGTGGCTATTACTATTACAGTGGAAAAGGCAAAAAGTTGGATGCGAATTCAGCAAAAAGCATGACGTATACTGCTGAGGGTATCCAGTTGGTTCAAACAGATGAAAAGGGTAATCTTTATGTTCGTGCTCAAGTGGATCGTTTAGAGCAGGATTTACAAAGAAAAACTTCAACATTGAGTAATCTCAATGCTTCGATGTTTCATCAAAATAAAGTAGATTCAACTTTTTTTGCAAAAGAAGCACGAGGATTTAATGACAATGAAAAAGTCGTTTTATCTGGACAAGTTAAAGCGACCAAGATTGGTGAACGAGGGACCATGGAATTTCAAACAGACGAGTTAACGGGTTACCCTAAAATACGTCAGTTTGAAACGACTCACCAAGTGACTGTTAATGCACCTGATGCAGAATTTATTAGTCAGGGTTTAAAAGCTGATTTAAACCAAGGTCAATATGAATTTGCACATATTCGAGGAAAGTATGTACCTAACTAAGCCTTTTTCAATGAAACAATCTTTCCTAATAAAAGCGATCTGCACTGCCGGTTTAATGGGCTTGTCTGCAGCAGCATTTGCATTACCGTCAGATCGTAATCAGCCAATTTCATTGGTTGCAGATAAAGCAACCTATAATGAAGCTGCGGGTGTAACGACATATACCGGTAATGTCATCATTGAGCAAGGTACTATGAAGCTTCAAGCTGCTTCAATTGTGGCTCAATTGAATAAAAATAAGCAAATTAGTACCATTACTGCCACTGGGGGCCCAGCAAAGTTTCAACAACAAGTTGATACGGCTAAGGGTGTTGCTCGTGGAGAAGCGCAAAAAATTATTTATAATGCTGAAACAGGTATTATTAATCTGATTGGTAATGCTTATTTATATCAAGATGGAGCAAGTATTCGCAGTAGTTCATTAAAATACAGTATGAACAAAGGTGATATTGAGGCTTCGGGCAGTTCAAATAGCACAGGTTCTGCGAAAGGACGTGTACAAATTATTATTCCGCCAAATAGCACCAAGTCTTTCCCTGGAGCGCGTGATTAATGACAGCATCGAATCAGCCTCAAGTACTTTGTATCAAACATTTAGCAAAAGTTTATAGTAAACGCTGGGTGGTCAAAGATGTTTCATTTAGTATGCAAAGTGGACAGATTGTAGGTTTGCTTGGGCCGAATGGTGCGGGTAAAACCACCAGTTTCTATATGGTCGTTGGTTTGGTGCGAATGGATAAAGGCGAAATTCATCTTGATAATGAAGATATTTCTGATTTAGCTATGCATCAACGTGCACGTAAAGGGATTGGTTATCTTCCACAGGAAGCTTCAATTTTCAGGAAGTTGACGATTGCTGAAAATATCATGGCCATCCTAGAAACACGCAAAGACTTAGATAAACAACAGCGTCAACAACGTCTCAAAGAATTATTAGAAGATTTTAAAATTACCCATATTAAAGATTCTCTTGGAATGAGTGTGTCAGGTGGTGAGCGCCGCCGTGCAGAGATCGCACGCGCACTTGCAGCAGATCCAAAATTTATGCTTTTGGATGAACCTTTTGCAGGTGTCGATCCAATCTCGGTAGGTGATATTAAAGATATTATTCGCCAGTTAAAAGATCGTGGGATCGGGGTTTTGATTACCGACCATAATGTTCGTGAAACCTTAGCGATTTGTGAGCATGCTTATATTGTGAGTGAAGGTGCTGTGATTGCGGAAGGTACGCCAGAAGAAGTGTTGGCAGATGAAACTGTGCGCCAAGTGTATTTGGGTGATGATTTTACTGTCTAACGACTCAGCGTTTTTAAAAAGATGAAGGACTTCCTTCATCTTTTTTTTTGCTTTTTGTGAGGTATATTTAAAAAAAAACCAGTTTTTATTCAATATTTCATTAATTATTATTTCATTAAAATTTAACAACATAGTTTTAATGTGATGGTTGTCACAGATAAAGAAATGTGTTACATGTTTTGTTTAAATTTTAATCTAAGCTAAATTCTTAAGTTTCTATAATACCCATAAAATTTAAATGTGAATTTCATATTTTTAAACGCTATGAGTTATATAAAAATAACAGGCTATT